>JAIVER010000289.1 GCA_023864145.1 Thiohalomonas sp.
TCATCAACCGCTATTTTCTTTTTTAACTGCTCGTAGGCTCGGATGAACTCAGCTTGTTTTTCTGTGTCAGCCTTATAAGGTAAACCTTTTGGTTTCTTATAACTGAACTTATTTTGGTGTAACCATTTATTAAGTCCTGATACCGTATATTCAACTAACCAAGTAGCCTTAATATAAGCAACAATGTCTTTTTGATGCTGGTAAGTCTGCTCTGTTAAATGAGCAATTAATTGTTCTGTTTGCTCTGCAGAAAGTTTACTAGACGAGCCGCCACTTTTAGTGCTTAGCTTTTCTGAGGCTTTGTAGTCTTTAATGTGACGTAATATGCTGGTTTCATGAATTCTTAAAGCCTGAGCGATCATGGGAACCTTCCAGCCTTCAGAGCAAAGTAGGATGCCTTTGATTCTATCTCGTTCTTTTCCATTTCCAGAATGCTTATGTTGCATTTCTAGAGCTGATTTTTCATGGGCTCTGAGAGTAATTTGCGTCATTGGATAATTTTGATCTTCTTCTCTATGAAAATCAAGCATTTTCATAGGTCATGGGTATAGAGTTCAAATGGTTTGTTGTTATTGACTGCCAAAAGTGGGTAGACCTATGTTATAAAAAAGGCTTGTAATAAATGCTTGTTGGAAAAGTCTATAATAACGGATAAACTTGTCTCTAAACAACTAAAGAAGCAAAACGATGAGCCATTATTTAACCCGCATTTTTGAAGTATTGTTTTTACCTCCCGGGATTTTCATCATACTATTATTAATGACTATTCTTTTTGTTAAAAACCTGAAATTATTAAAAGGCCTTTTATTGCTGCAGGTTTTATTCATTTATAGTTTAACACTGCCCGTCACCAGTCATTTTCTTTTTCAACAACTGGAAAATGTTCCGGCATTAACGCAAACACAAATAAAGAATAATAAAGTGGATGCTATTATTCTTTTAGCGGGTGGTATTAAAGGCTATCAGCAGGAATATCATGATCCGGATATTGGTTATTTTACACAATTACGTTTACGTTATGGTCCCTGGTTACAAAAACAAACGGGCTTACCGATTATTGTAACGGGAGGGATTGAGCGAGGTGGCATCACCAAAGCTGAATTAATGGCGCAGATTTTGAAAAATGAATACGCTTTGTCAGGCAAGATCCTGGTTGAAAAGCAGAGTCAGAATACTTATGAAAATTCGCTCTACAGCAGTAAAATTATGGCTAGTCAAGGTTGGCAAAATTATTACCTGGTCACCAGTGCGTTTCATATGCCCAGAGCATTGTTATCATTTAAACAACATAATACCTGCTCCTATGGCTTTTTATCACAATACGATGGATTATCTATGGGGGGATTTTTTGCCCGGCAGCAATGCCATGTGGAAAAACTATCTGGCATTGCATGAAATCATTGGGCGTTATTGGTATCAACCATACTATGGTTAATGACTATAGCGAATAAATACTGTAACTGATAAGTGTGGTTATCAAGGACTAATAAATTTCCGGAACAAAAGTTTGATCAGTAATTGGCGGCCTGACATAGCCTATGGCAGAAGGGCGCTCCGGCAATTTAATTTTTTCCGGTGAAATATCCTTATAAGGGATCTGATTAAGAAAGTGCGCAATGCAATTAAGTCGGGCATGCTTTTTAACATCAGAATTAACAGCAAACCAGGGTGCCTGTTTAATATCGGTATGAGCAAACATATTATCTTTTGCTTTGGAATATTCAACCCAGCGAGTGCGTGACTCTAAATCCATAGGGCTGAGTTTCCAGCGCTTTAATGGCTCAAGCAGACGGCTTTTAAAACGTTTATCCTGTTCTTCATCAGATACTGAAAACCAGTATTTAATGAGGATGATACCAGAGCGTACCAGCATACGTTCAAATTCCGGACAGGAACGTAAAAATTCACTGTACTCGTCATCGGTACAAAACCCCATAACACGTTCAACACCAGCACGATTGTACCAGCTGCGGTCAAAAAAGACAATTTCACCGGCAGCAGGAAGATAGGAAACATAGCGTTGAAAATACCATTGTGTGGTTTCTCTTTCAGTGGGTGACGGCAGTGCTGCAACCCTGCAGATACGAGGGTTTAAATGCTGGGTCATGCGTTTAATAACACCACCTTTACCTGCGGCATCACGGCCTTCAAAAACGACGACAATTTTTATACCTTCAGTTTTTACCCATTCCTGCATTTTTACCAGCTCATTCTGCAGGCGAAGCAACTCTTTTTCATAGAGTGCATTATCAATTTTTTTGGCACGTTTTTTTTTCTGACCCATAGCTATATTCCCATTGTTAATTTATAAATGACAGCAAAATTATAAATAAAGTCTTTTACCTTAACCAAGATGTATTAGAAAATAAAGTATTTTCTAATTTATTGAGGTACTTATTTTAAGAAATAATTCATATAAAATTTTATATCCATAGGTAAGGCATAATCAATGGCATTTTTAGTTGCCTTTTTTAAAATACTTCGCTTGCCGTTTATCATCAGATTTTTAATATCCCCATTGGGTAATAGTGTAAATGAAACTTGAATTTCACCTTCAATTTTGCGTTTTCGAGCCACTTTGGGATAGTGTTTATACCCATGACCTATGAAAATGCTTGATTTTCATAGAAAAGAAGATCAAAATTATCCAATGACGCAAATTACTCTCACAGCCCATGAAAAATCAGCTCTAGAAATGCAACATAAGCATTCTAGAAATG
>JAIVER010000290.1 GCA_023864145.1 Thiohalomonas sp.
TCTATCTCGTTCTTTTCCATTTCTAGAGCTGATTTTTCATGGGCTGTAAGAGTAATTTGCGTCATTGGATAATTTTGATCTTTTTCTCTATGAAAATCAAGCATTTTCATAGGTCATGGGTATAAAAGGTAGTTGCTTACTTTTAACTACATGCCAAATAGTTACAATCAATTTAAACTATTTATATTATATCAGAGTTTTATAGTACAATATTATTCTTATAAATTGCTTTTCCATCATATTAAGGTCGTTATTGTGACAGAAATTATATACACCAGGGACTCATTGTCTGAATCATTAAAGACAATTACTGATTTTATTCGTTGGGGTGCGAGTATTTTTAAACAATCCAATCTTTTCTATGGCCATGGTAATACGACAGCTATTGATGAAGCGGCTTATCTTGTATTGCATACATTGAATCTGGAACCTGATACTCATTCTGTTTATTTTTCATCCAGACTGACTGACAATGAAAAACAAGCTCTGTTTGATATTTTATTTCGACGTGCTAAAGAAAAAATTCCTGCCGCTTATCTGACCAATGAGTCCTGGTTTGCCGGTCTGTCTTTTTATGTAGATGAGCGTGTTTTAGTGCCGCGCTCATCTATAGCTGAACTGATTCAAAAACACTATGAACCCTGGGTTGATGCAGACAATGTCGAAAGTATCTTAGATCTGTGTACCGGCAGTGGTTGTATTGCTATTGCTAATGCTTATTATTTTCCATATGCTAGTGTCGATGCTGTGGATATTTCAGAAGATGCACTGGATGCTGCCCTGCAAAACATTGAACGTCATCATCTGGTTGATCAGGTTAATATTATTAAATCTGATTTATTCAACAATCTACAAAATAGAAAATACGATATTATTGTTTCCAATCCACCCTATGTCGATGCCAATGATTTAGCTAATATGCCTGTTGAATTTCATTCAGAACCGAAAGTTGCTCTGGAAGCAGGGGATGATGGACTTGAGCTGGTTATTCCTATGCTGGAACAAGCATCAGAGTATTTAACTGATGGTGGTATCCTTATTGTGGAAGTAGGTAATAGTGACTATGCCTTACAGGAACGTTATCCAGATTTACCTTTTTATTGGCTGGAATTTGAAAATGGTGGTCAGGGTGTTTTCTTATTAACCAAAGAAGAATTGGATGATTATTTTAATGCTTCATAAATCACTTTTTGCTGGATTTATAGAGCAAAGTTAATAGTGATTTCCAGACCGCCTGTTTCAGCATCTGAAAATTTTATTACCCCTTCATAAACATCGACAATATCCTGCACAATTGCCATACCTACGCCATGTCCCGGTGTGAGTTCATCAGCACGAACACCACGTTGGCTGATTTGATCTATCATATTGCGGGCAATTCCGGGGCCATTATCGGTAATATGTATTAGCAGAGTATCTTCACTTGTTTTGATACTTAAATTGATTCTATCATTACACCATTTACAGGCGTTATCTAATATGTTTCCTAATATTTCCATAAAATCACCTTCATCAATTTTCAGTTGAATATCAGGCTCTAAATATAATTCAAAGTGTATATTTTTATCACGATAAATTTTTTTCATACTGTCAATCAGTATATGAACGATGCGTGTGAGCTGCAAGTATTGTATATGAGGTGATGGTGTGTTTGAGGCAGCTCTTTGCAGCTGGTACTCAATGATCGAATTTATACGGGCAACGGCATCATTGATACTATTAATATAGTTGTCAGGCTGTTCAGGATTGTAGGCTTGTCCTCTGATAATAGCTAAGGGTGTCTTAAGGCTGTGCGCCAGATCGCCTAAGGCATTACGATAACGAAGCTGCTGTTGTCGCTCATATTCAATAAGTTGGTTGATATTGTGTGTCAGGGGGATTAATTCATCAGGATAGGTGTTTTTTAACAGCTCTTGCTCACCTTGCTCTACGGATTTGATTTCCTGTTCAACCTCTCTTAATGGCTTGAGTCCCCAGCGTAGAATAAGAAAAAGAGTGATAAAGAGCATTAATGACATGATGATCAAGTTTGTCCATAAACTGTATTGATAATTTGCTACTTTTTTGTTCAGCTGGCTTAAGTCGTTGCTGATATGATAGATCAGTGGAAATTTTTCAGATGCTAGATCCCAAAAGATAGCAATACTGAGACTAATATAGGTTTTGCCATTGGCCTCATATTGTTGAAAGACTTTCTTTCCATGCTCGATTTTTCCCTTCGATAAAGGGATGACGGGTGCTAGTCGTTGTCCAATAGCTGGAGTAGACTGCCATAAGATAGTGCCGTCTGCCTGAGTAATGTAGCCTGATAATTGTAAATAAATATTACTATTAATATCTTTGCTATTGGGAAGTGGTTTCTTGGTCAGTATTTGTGTGTTTGAGTATCGATTGGTAGGAATAAATTCTCGATCAGCCATTAATAAATAAACCTGGCCTGTCAGCCTATCTTCAAGTGCAGAATAGGCAGTATGATAGAAGGTATTAGTTAAGGTGATACCGATCAGCAGCATAAAGCTGGTGACAATACTAGTAGCCCCGACAATAATTCGGCTATTAATAGAGGTCATTTTTAAATAAGAGCTTAGTTTTTTCATAGTAATTTAAAATAAGGTTATTTAAACAAGCTAAAGTTTAGAGTTTCACATTCCTCAAAAGAGGAAAAAAATTTAAAAATATAACAGTTGACAAAAAAAAGGCGGTATCGTTGCCGCT
>JAIVER010000291.1 GCA_023864145.1 Thiohalomonas sp.
TCTCCATGATGGATTTTATTGAATCACTTCGTTGGAAAAGCACCAATACTGGCACGATACATTTAGTGCTTGATGGTGTGGGTTATCACAGTGCTCAAGTTTTAAAAGATTAAAGCACAACAATTAGATATTAAATTGTATTATTTACCACCTTATAGCCCAAATTTGAATCCGATAGAACGGTTATGGAAAGTAATCAATGAAAAGGTGAGAAATAATCATTTTTTTCACAATCCTAAAGAGTTTCGACAGAAAATTAATGAGTTTTTTGATGAAATTTTACCAGCATTGGAAAATCCTTAGATTCTCGAATTAATGATAATTTCCAAGTCTTCGATCCTGCATTTTCAAGTTGATTGGGTATAATAAGTCGCAACTATTTAGCCAATACCAGGCTATAACCATTGATAGTATAGGACTTTCGTTCATATCAGACTGAATGGTTATCATTTTTCTTAATTAATCTGGATTTACAATGAAAAAAAAAGTTGCATTGATCACCGGGGTTACTGGTCAGGATGGTGCTTATCTGGCAGAGTTTCTATTAAATAAAGGTTATGAAGTTCATGGTTTAAAACGCCGTGCTTCCTCGTTTAATACCGATAGAATTGATCATCTTTATCAAGATCCTCATGAAACGGGAAGAAAGTTTATTTTACATTATGGTGATCTTTCTGACTCTATGAATCTGGTGAGAATTATTCAGGAAATTAGACCTGATGAGATCTATAATTTAGGTGCTCAAAGTCATGTGGCGGTTTCATTTGAAAGTCCGGAATATACTGCTGATACAGTGGGTTTAGGCGCCCTGCGTATTTTAGATGCAATCCGAATTTCTGGCCTGGAAAAAAAGACCCGTTATTATCAGGCATCGACTTCTGAACTATATGGTGAGGTGCAGGAAACGCCACAACGTGAAAGAACACCTTTTTATCCTCGTTCTCCTTATGCCGTGGCTAAGCTTTATGCTTACTGGATTACAGTCAATTATCGTGAAGCCTATGGTATGTACGCCTGTAATGGTATTTTGTTTAACCATGAATCACCTATACGTGGTGAAACGTTTGTTACCCGTAAGATCACTCGTGCACTGGCACGTATTCACCTGGGCCTTCAGGATACCGTTTTTCTGGGTAATTTGAATGCCAAACGTGACTGGGGGCATGCGAAAGACTATGTAGAAATGCAATGGCTGATGCTCCAACAAGATGAACCGGATGATTTTTGTATTGCTACCGGTGTTCAGTATTCTGTTCGTGACTTTGTTAACTTTGCCTGGGGAGATTTAGGTAAAACTATTCGCTGGGAAGCTGAAGGTCTTGATGAAAAGGGATACGATGAAGAATCAGGCAAAATAATTGTTGCTGTTGATCCTCGTTATTTTCGTCCCACTGAAGTTGAAACACTATTGGGCGACCCAAGTAAAGCCAAAGAAAAACTGGGCTGGGAAGCAAAAATAACACTGGAAGAAATGGTCCATGAAATGATGGAAAACGATATCATGCTGGCAAAACGGGATTCATTGGTCAAAAAACACGGCTATCGGGCCTTTGACTATCATGAATAAGGAAAGCAAAATTTATGTAGCAGGCCATCGTGGTCTAGTCGGTTCTGCTATTATGCGTCAATTGGATGCTATGGGGTATTCAAATGTCCTGACTCGTACTCATAGTGAACTGGATTTAGTTAAGCAGGCTCAGGTCCAGACTTTTTTTAAGAAAGAGAAGCCGGAGTATGTTTTTTTGGCTGCTGCCAAAGTTGGCGGCATTCATGCGAATAATACTTATCCTGCAGAGTTTATTTATCAGAATATGATGATAGAAGCTAACATTGTTGATGCGGCCTATCGCAATGGAGTTGAAAAACTCTTGTTTCTCGGTAGTTCCTGTATCTATCCTCGTGCGGTTGCGCAACCTATGCGTGAAGACGCTTTGCTGACTGATATTCTTGAGCCCACTAATGAGCCTTATGCACTGGCCAAAATTGCTGGAATTAAGCTGTGTGAATCTTATAATCGTCAATATGCTACAGATTATCGTTCAGTGATGCCGACTAATCTTTATGGTGGAAGTGATAACTTTCATCCGGAAAATTCTCATGTCATTCCTGCCGTTATGCGTCGTTTTCATGAAGCAAAAGAGCAAGCTGATACTGAGGTTGTGGTCTGGGGCAGTGGTAAACCCATGCGGGAATTTCTGCATGTTGATGATATGGCTTCTGCCTGTCTTTACGTGATGAATTTGGATAGAGAAACCTATAAAGGCAATACGCAGCCCATGTTGTCTCATATTAATGTCGGCACCGGTGTTGACTGCACCATTCGTGAAATGGCGGAAACCATTAAAAAAGTGGTTGGCTTTGAAGGAGAAGTCGTTTTTGACAGCAGTAAACCTGATGGTGCAATGCGTAAGTTAATGGATGTTTCAAGGCTTGGTGCTATGGGCTGGAAAGCATCCATTGCTTTTGGAGAAGGCCTTGCTGCAACCTATAAATGCTATCTTGAAACAAAAGTGTAACTAATGAATACAGTGATTTATAAGGGTAGTAAAAAGCTGGGTTCTCATCTCTATACCCATGACCTATGAAAATGCTTGATTTTCATAGAGAAGAAGATCAAAAGTATTCAATGACGCAAATTACTCTCACAGCCCATGAAAAATCAGCTCTAGAAATGCAACATAAGCATTCTAGAAATGGAAAAGAACGAGATA
>JAIVER010000292.1 GCA_023864145.1 Thiohalomonas sp.
CTTATAGCCCAAATTTGAATCCGATAGAGCGGTTATGGAAAGTAATGAATGAAAAGGTGAGAAATAATCATTTTTTTCACAATGCTAAAAGGGTTTCGACAGAAAATTAATGAGTTTTTTGATGAAATTTTAGCGAGCATTGGAAAATCATTAGATTCTCGAATTAATGATAATTTCCAAGTGTTCGATCCTGCATTTTCATAGGTCAGGGGTATATTCAGCATATTATTTATAAAAAGCCTTGTAGTTGCTTATTTTTCTGACTTTGATTGTCTGAGCGCCAGCGAGTTCTCAAAGTCAGAAAAATAAGTGACCATAGCCTTAACAAGGTTAATTAAGAAATACATACAGTGTCCTTGCTAATAATTAGTTTCAACTCATATAAACTCTCATTCTGTATGGGTTTAGCAAATAAATAGTACTTGAAATTTTATCAAAATTCAGTTACTTTCAACTTGCTAGGGGTCCCCGAACTTTTGTGCTTTTTCTACTTTAGTTAACGGGGGGGAGAAATACCCTTTGAACCTGATTCGCTTCACACCGGCGTAGGAAAGCATCTAAACCTATGAATTAATTTAGTATTAATACCATTAATTAAACATGGGCTTTACCTTTCTTTCGTCTATTTTTGTTAAAAAATACGTACTTAGAAGGTCAATCATGAGCGCAATTCCAGAAGATTTTATCCGTCAGACCAGCCAGTTATCCGAAGAGGTTACCCGTCCTTTTTCCGGCTCAAAAAAAATATATGTGCAGGGTAGTCGGCCCGATATTCAAGTACCTATGCGTGAGATTTCGCAAGATGATACCCAGACTAATAATGACGTAGAAAAAAATCCACCCATTCCTGTTTATGATACATCAGGAATTTATACCGATCCCGAGGCAGAAATTGATTTACTTAAAGGTCTGCCGGCGTTAAGAAATAACTGGATTATTGAGCGTGAAGATACGGAACAACTGTCAGGCCCCAGCTCAGAATATGGCACAAAGCGTCAAAAGGATCCTGAACTGGCACACTTGAGATTCGAACATATTCATGCACCGCGTAAGGCTAAAGCAGGTAAAAACGTTTCACAAATGCATTATGCCCGTCAGGGAATTATTACTCCTGAAATGGAATTTGTTGCTATTCGTGAAAACAGCAAATTACAGGAAATGCGTGATGCTGGTATTATGCGCCAGCATCCACAGCATCCGGGGCAGGATTTTGGTGCCAGCATACCCGATGAAGTCACGCCGGAATTTGTGCGTGATGAAATTGCCAGAGGCAGAGCGATTATCCCAGCTAATATTAATCACCCTGAAATTGAGCCGATGATCATTGGCCGCAATTTTCTGGTTAAAGTGAATACCAATATTGGTAATTCAGCGGTCAGCTCATCAATCACTGAAGAAGTTGAAAAAATGGTGTGGTCTACCCGCTGGGGCGGCGATACACTGATGGATCTGTCTACGGGTAAAAATATTCATGAAACTCGTGAGTGGATCATTCGCAATTCACCTGTGCCTATCGGTACCGTGCCGATCTATCAAGCTTTAGAAAAGGTCAATGGTAAGTCAGAAGATCTGATCTGGGAAATTTTTAAAGATACCCTGATAGAACAGGCCGAGCAGGGCGTTGATTATTTCACTATTCATGCTGGAATTCGCCTGCAGCATGTATCTTTAACAGCAAAAAGACTCACCGGCATTGTTTCTCGCGGTGGTTCTATTATGGCTAAATGGTGTCTGGCACATCATACAGAAAGCTTCTTATATACCCATTTTGAAGATATCTGTGAAATTATGAAAGCTTATGATGTGGCCTTTTCTTTAGGTGATGGTTTACGTCCCGGCTCTATTGCAGATGCCAATGACGAAGCGCAATTAGGTGAACTAAAAACCCTGGGTGAGCTGACTCAGATTGCCTGGAAACACGATATTCAGACTATGATCGAAGGCCCTGGTCATGTACCTATGCATATGATCAAAGAAAATATGGATATTCAGCTTAAAGATTGTAATGAAGCGCCTTTTTACACCCTCGGGCCGTTGACTACTGATATTGCACCGAGCTATGACCACATTACCTCGGCCATTGGTGCGGCACAAATTGGCTGGTATGGTACTGCTATGTTGTGTTATGTCACACCCAAAGAGCATTTGGGCCTGCCTAATAAAGAAGATGTTCGTGATGGTATTATTACCTATAAACTGGCAGCCCATGCGGCAGATTTAGCCAAAGGCATACCCGGCGCACAAGTGCGGGACAACGCCATGTCTAAAGCGCGTTTTGAATTTCGCTGGGAAGATCAGTTTAATTTAGGGTTAGATCCTGAACGTGCCCGTGACTATCATGATGAAACCATGCCTAAGCAGGCTCATAAAGTGGCACATTTTTGCTCCATGTGCGGCCCTAATTTCTGTTCTATTAAGATATCTCAGGATCTACGGGATTATGCGGCAGAGCATGGTTTCAGTGATATTAATGAGGCAATACAGGAAGGTATGGCTGAAAAATCCGTTCAGTTTAAGGAAACAGGCAGTAAGATTTATAATAAATCCTGATCTTTAACACTACCCCTAAAAGACTAAAAATGCTTGCTGCTCACAATTTATTGTCAACACAAGCATTTATACCCAATCAACTTGAAAATGCAGGATCGAACACTTGGAAATTATCATTAATTCGAGAATCTAATGATTTTCCAATGCTCGGTAA
>JAIVER010000293.1 GCA_023864145.1 Thiohalomonas sp.
TCTTTAGCATTGTGAAAAAAATGATTATTTCTCACCTTTTCATTCATTACTTTCCATAACCGCTCTATCGGATTCAAATTTGGGCTATATACCCATGACCTATGAAAATGCTTGATTTTCATAGGTCATGGGTATAGCCCCAAAGTTGGATGCTCCAGAGTGGTTTGGCGGCTTAATGAATTGGCGAAATTAAGCTGTGCCTGTCATTATTTTTGAAAAAGTGATGAATAGCGATGCTTCTAAACCGCAAAGTTATCGTCGCGTGCTTATTTTGAATACACCTAATAATAAAGGTTGTTCTCCTTTTATTGCTTTAGGATGCCAGTCAATTCCAAGTTTAACGTTAATCGAGGAAGATCGGATTGCAGCGAGGGATAAAAAAAGTGAAGAGGCAGCTCATATCAAGCTTGATGGAGAAAATTATATTATTCCAAATATCTCATTACTGGAGGCCATGGTTAGTAAAGTGATGGCTGAACTCTGAATTCTATCCCAGATCGCCCCATAGAAATTGCAGGATGCTTAATATAGCAAGTCCTGCTGTTTCTGTTCGTAAAACCCGCTTTCCCAGTTTTATTTCCTGAAAGTCCTGATTTACCGCGCAGTTAATTTCTTCACTGCTTAGGCCGCCCTCCGGACCAATAAAAATATTAATACTATTGGCTTGTATTGACTGTAAGTCAGAGATATTTGACTGTGCTGTTGGAGATAATAATAAGTTAAGATCGGCTTTAAATTCACCAATTTGCTTCACTTGTACAGGGGGCATTATCTTAACTAATGTAGTGCGCCCGGATTGCTCGCAGGCACTGGTGGCAATGCCTTGCCAGTGTAGTCGCTTTTTTTGCAGCTGTTTGTCGTTTAATTTTCGCAAATTTGAGCGTTGAGTAAAAACAGGAGTAATAGCGGTTATGCCTAGTTCAACAGCCTTTTGAATAGTATAGTCCATCCGTTCACTACGTGAAATTCCCTGAAAAAGATGACTATTAATCGGTGACTCAATATTTTTAACTATAAACTTTTCAATAAGAGCAGCAGAGCTGCGTTTACTGATCTCTGTTAAAGTGGCCGTAAATTCACCGCTTTGTTTATCAATTGCCTGACCATTGAATAAAATAATATCAGCCCCTTTTTTCAGGCGCAAAACATTGACAATATAATTCACTAAATGAGGTGGAAGAATCAGGCTTTGGCCTGGAGAAAGGGCTTCATCAATAAAAAAACGGGATAGTCGCATAGTCTTCATGCAGGTAGAGTAAAATGGCTCGTTATGCCCAATTGCATAAGGAGTCATTTTACCTGATAAGAGGCCTCAGCTACATAAAAAGCCCCAGCTAAATAATAAATCTCTGGCAGAAGAACAATACTACAACTTAAATGAACTAATTAATTGTTCTAATTGTGTTGCCAGAGCATCCAGACTTTCTGCATGTGCACGACTATTGTGACTGGCATGTGAGTTTTCCTGAGATTTTTTAGAAATCTGGCTCACTTTAGTATTCAGGCTGTCAGAAGATTGCATTTGTTGCTCTGTAGCGCTGGAAATCTGTGTATTAATGGTATTAAGCTCATCAATGGAATCCTTTATTTCAGCAAGTGCAATACAGGATTCTTTAATTTGTTCCAAAGCAGCATCAGAGTATTATGTATTAGACTGGATTGATTCATAGGCTCTTTTACTGCCTGAGTGTAAGCTTTCAATGATTTGTTGAATCTCATGCGTTGACTTCTAAGTTCGGGTTGCCAGTGTGCGTGCTTCATCTGCCACAACTGCAAACCCTCGTCCCTGTTCACCAGCACGGGCAGCTTCAATTGCCGCGTCAGAGCAAGCAGATTGGTTTGCTCGGCAATGCCTTGAATAACTTCCAGAACACCACCAATATTATTGCTGTCATTTTGTAATTGATCGATTATTTCAGCGGCAGCACTGACATTAGTGCTGAGTTGATCAACTGAGCCGATTGTTGTAGAGATAACAATATTGCCGCGACTTGTCGCATCGCCTGATTTATTGGTTGCTTCTGTCGCCTGTTCAATCAAATTGGCTACTTCATAAGATTGCTGATTAAGCTGCTGAACATCGCGGCTTGCCTGCTCTGCATTACTTTGCTGCTGTTCAATTGCGCTATTGGTTTGTGTTGTAATATCAAGTAATTCAGTGGAAGTATTGCTTAAGCTATTGCTGGCATCTAAGACTTGTTTCATTGTGTCTTGCAGACTATCCGCAAATTGATTGAAACTATGGGCAATGTGACTGATTTCGTCACTGCCTTTGCTATCCAGTCGTTTAGTTAGATCACCTTCAGCATGGACTATGTCAATTAAAGCATCATTGATGCCATTTAATTTATTGCCGATAAATAAGCGGTAGATAAAAAAGATGCTGGTAAAAACTAGAACAAGTGCGATTAAGCCGATGAAGAGAGTGGTAAAAATAATTTCCTTGGCATTGCTTTTGAGTCGGTCAATGGGCAGGGTAACTTCTAAAATACCGCGAACATCACCCATTTTCCAGTCATTTTTAGGGGTGTCTGCACGTGTATTATGACAGGCAACACAAACCGGGCTTACCATCAGATCGGCGTTGGCCACTCTGATATAAGTTTTATACCCAATCAACTTGAAAATGCAGGATCGAACACTTGGAAATTATCATTAATTCGAGAATCTAATGATTTTCCAATGCTCGGTAA
>JAIVER010000294.1 GCA_023864145.1 Thiohalomonas sp.
TTTTACCGAGCATTGGAAAATCATTAGATCCTCGAATTAATGATAATTTCCAAGTGTTCGATCCTGCATTTTCAAGTTGATTGGGTATACACTAATCATAAAATCAGCATTTTTTACTTTTTGCTGCAAATTTTTAACTTGTTTTATCAGTGCACTATGTTCATTTTTATGCACTTGCGACTCTGAGTACCCATATTGGGCAAATAATTCTTCCTCATAGCCAAAATGCTCTACTGTATAAACAGCCAGCTCGTCAAATATTTCGCTCAGCGCCTGGTTTGCCTGTCCTGACAACAAAGCGTCATTCAATGCATTGATCATATTAATGAGTTTTTTATGTTGCTCATCAATTGAATTAATTCCAATACTCAATTCATCGTTCCACTGAATTAAAGGCATTATGTCCCTTTTTAAAAAAATTAGTATGCATGATTATTAAAAAAAGGAAAAAAAAAATCTACCATCAATCACCACTTTGTTAATTTTTATCATTTATCCGGGTATTATTTAGCAGAAAAACTTGGTATTTATTTGAGCGAATAGCAAGATACATACAGCTTTCTATCGTTAGAATGTTATAATTCTGCTCTTAATTAAGAAAATAACAGGAAACTTATTTTATGAGCGCCGGCAGTACTAAACGCCCCAATGGTCGTGCCAATGATGAACAACGTATGGTCAAAATCACCCGTAATTACACCAAACATGCTGAGGGTTCAGTATTAATCGAAAGCGGTGAAACAAAAGTACTTTGTACTGCATCTGTTGAAACAAAAGTACCTGGTTTTTTGCGTGGTAAAGGCCAGGGCTGGGTAACAGCTGAATATGGTATGCTGCCACGCTCTACAGGCAGTAGAATGCGTCGTGAATCCTCTGCGGGTAAGCAAGGCGGACGTACTATGGAGATTCAACGTTTAATTGGTCGCTCACTTCGTGCCGTTGTTGATCTGGAAGGATTAGGTGAAAATACCATTACTTTAGATTGTGATGTCATTCAGGCTGATGGCGGTACACGAACTGCATCAATTTCAGGTGCCTATGTCGCTTTAGTGGATGCCGTCAATTATATGCTGGAAAAACAAATCATTAAAAAGAATCCGCTTTATGGTCAGGTCGCTTCAATTTCAGTGGGTATTTATAATGCTGAAGCGGTTTTAGATTTAGACTACGCGGAAGATTCCAGCGCCGAAACCGATATGAATATTGTCATGAATGAAGCTGGCGGCTTTATTGAACTACAAGGAACAGCTGAAGGGCATGCTTTTCAGCCTGAGGAATTAAATGCCATGCTGGAATTAGGAAAAAAAGGCATTACCTATTTAATTGATAAACAAAATGAAGCATTAAATCTCAACTAACGATCAGGTAAAGATAATGGGATTGGATAAAAAAATTGTTTTAGCCAGTGGTAATAAAGGCAAAGTCAGAGAATTCCTTAAGATGTTTACTGATTTAGGGCTGGATATTGTACCGCAAACAGAATTGGGTGTCGGTGATGTGCCTGAAACAGGCACCACCTTTGTTGAAAATGCCATCATTAAGGCACGCAATGCCTCAGAAATCACCGGTATGCCTGCGATTGCTGATGATTCAGGTATTGAAGTTGATTATCTTAACGGTGCCCCGGGCATTTATTCTGCACGCTATTCTACACTTAAGGACAGCAAAGATTATGGTGCTGGCACTACGGATAAAAATAATAATTTAAAACTTTTGGATGCCTTAAAAGATGTTGATGACGATGCACTTCGCAGCGCGCGTTATCAATGTATTTTGCTCTATATGCGTCATGCGGCTGATCCCACGCCAATTATCTGCCAGGCCGCCTGGGAAGGTATTATTATGCCTGAAGAAGCGGGTGATAATGGCTTTGGCTACGATCCGCTGTTTTGGGTTCCAGAGCATAATATGTCATCAGCTCAGCTTGATCCCGATATTAAAAACGGTATGAGTCATCGTGGTAAGGCATTACGATTGCTGCATGATGAACTAACTCGGATTTATCAAAATAATTACCATTGTTAAGGCTATGCTCACTTATTTTTCTGACTTTGAGAATTCCTTACGCTCAGACAATCAAACTCAGAAAAATAAGCAACTACAGACTTTTTATAAATAATGTGCTGAGTAATTACAAAACTCAATAAAAACTTTAATAAGAAAAACTTGAAATAAATCTCCCACACTACAAATTCACTAACTTTTCGTTCAGCTGTAAAATCTGATCTTTCTGAAATACTGCGTTTCCCCTTAAATAAAACAGAATTATTTTATTTTTTTCCTTCTGCCACCTACCCCCTCACCTTAAAGCAACTTGAGAAGCAACTGAGTACACGTCATGAATCAAACGTGATGCTTGAGAATAATCAACTAGTGGGCTTTGCTTATTTTTATAATGTCAAAAAACATCAGATTGCTTTTATTAGTAATTTAATTATAAAACCAGAAAAACACAGACAGGGTTTAGGCAGAAAATTAGTATTATTGATGATTGAAAAGGGATTTAAGCAATTACAGCTTAAAGAAATCCATTTATCCTGTTATCAACAAAATATAGTCGCCCTGTCATTCTATAAACAAACGGGGTTTAAGGCCTATACCCAATCAACTTGAAAATGCAGGATCGAACACTTGGAAATTATCATTAATTCGAGGATCTAATGATTTTCCAATGCTCGGTAAA
>JAIVER010000295.1 GCA_023864145.1 Thiohalomonas sp.
CATACCGCTCATGCCGTTCATACCAGACATACCGCTCATGCCCTTCATACCAGACATACCGCTCATACCGCCCATGCCGTTCATACCAGCCATACCCCTCATGCCTTTCATGCCAGACATACCGCCCATGCCGTTCTTCATAGCAGGATGATGCCATATCCATTGACCGCCCACGCCAGACATACCGCCCATGCCAGACATACCGCCCATGCCAGACATACCGCCCATGCCGTTCATGCCAGACATACCGCCCATGCCGTTCATGCCAGACATACCGCCCATGCCAGACATACCGCCCATGCCAGACATACCGCTCATGCCGGTAGCAGGGTAAAAGAAGATTTGTCCTTGAGGAGTGATCTTAAAGTAGCCATTCATGCCGGCCATACCGCTCATGCCAGACATGCCGCCCATTCCTGACATGCCGCTCATTCCTGACATGCCGTTCATTCCTGACATGCCGCCCATTCCTGACATGCCCTGCATACCAGACATACTTGCACTAACTGAAGTTGCTGCAACAGCACCAACAATAGCCGCAACACCCATGATTTTTTTTATTGATTTAGTCAGAGATAACATTCGCATTTTAGAACTCCTTTGGTTTAAAAAAACTGTCAATATTATTTTTGACAGCTACTTAATGTGATAAATATATTTCCGTTTACACAAACATATTTATCAAAAAATTAATTATGTTTAACGGTGCCAGCCACGCAGATCATATGGACCTATCATTCCTGGTATAGTAAATGGTGTATACCAGTTACCCTGGTTATCGAGAAAATAAAGACTTTTGGGATAAGGCATATCAACACCTGTAAGGGCGTGTTTATACCAGGCCTGATTATGTTGCACCCATTCCATAACGGGTGCACCGGCAGGACGTTCTGAAGGTGCTGTTCCGGCAACAGGATAATTAGCTGCGATGGCTGTGCTGGAAAAAATGGATAACATGAACAAGCAGATAAAGTACTTATGGATGTTGATGCATTTTATTTTCATAGTTATGTCCTTGTTTAATCCTGTATGATTTGCCCGTTTGATAGTCCTAATAGCAACGCCTGTGCCAGCCATGTTTATTTATTGCTAAGTTACTGATGTTCTGAAAAAAAATGGGTTTGAAGGATTTGATAGTTAATTATTGGGGAAAAATAACCTGACTTTCTGTCAGCTCATTTAAGAAGCAAAGGGCGATTTGTTAAACAGGAATGAAAAGCTGCAATAATGGTTTATTACATAAATAATAATAAAAAACAGTAAGATAGATTTTATTTTATTTGGGAGAAAATTGTCGATGACAATTTGTCAGGACGTATGATTGCGTCCTGACAAGTCGTGTTAATTAAGGGGTTAGTTAAGGAGGAACACGGCACCATCATTGCTTCTGATTGCAACTTGATGCATCAGTGTATGAGGTGATTTATTAGTCACTATACTGATAATATAAACATTAATTATTTTTCTGATTTTTCCAACAGTAGCATTGCCGATAGAATTATCTTGCAGCCATCCTTGTGCGATATCATGTGCTTCCTGCCAGGTATTAACGGGTAAATCAATATTAACAGTGGTTGCTGATCCATAAGATGGTTTTGGTATGGCTGAAGGCGCTTGTTTAGGTGGATAAAGTAATATACTGCCGTCAGAGTTGTTAGTCACACCCCAACCCTTTTCTCTTAATTGCTTTTGCATGTCAGCGCTGATAAAACTACTATTTTCAATGCTTATTATTGTATTATTTTTTTTGCTTAATTCCTTTACATCTGATGTGGCTGGTTGTTTTTGTAGAGGGTATATGCGTATTGAACTATCAGCATCACGTTCTACTTTCCATCCTGCTTTGATAAACTTTTGCTGAACCTGCTGCCATTGATCAATTTCGCCGTTTTCTTTATTGATTGTTTTTTTTGATGACACTTTTGGTATTAATACCAGAGTGCCGTCTTCTTCTTTATTAATATTCCAGCCGCGATTTTTCAATTCATTGGCAAGTTGATCCAGATTGTAATTGGTCTGCTCGGGATTGTTAGCGTTTAATTCTGCTGCAGACCTGGCATTTTGTGCCTGTGATTTTTCATAGCTTGATACCGTATCTAGTGCATTGACGTTACAGATGTATGAAGACAAGGAGATAAGGATCAGACTCTGTAATCGAGCTTTATTAGTTTTTAGCATGGTATTCCCTTTGTAATTGAGTGTGTGAGAAGCTAATAAAATTTGAAAGTAGAGAATCCTTTTACGTAACAACTTATTGATAAAACAGACTCTAAAACAATCATATTCATACTTCTTAGCAAGAGATGCGCCATAGTAGATAATGCAGTGAGCATAGGCTCTACAATGATAATTTAGAAATAAATGTTGATTAGAAAACAAATAAAAAAATGATAGAGACTGACAAATTGTCATAGCATTTATTATTCACAAGCTTATAATAAATCTAAATAGATTAGGTAGAATTGTTGTTATTTTATCTTCTACCTTATTTTGTGTGCTGGGATTATCCTGGTGTCTTTGTGCATATACCCATGACCTATGAAAATGCTTGATTTTCATAGAGAAGAAGCTCAAAATTATCCAATGACGCAAATTACTCTTACAGCCCATGAAAAATCAGCTCTAGAAATGCAACATAAGCATTCTAGAAATGGAAAAGAACGAGATAGAATCAAAGCC
>JAIVER010000296.1 GCA_023864145.1 Thiohalomonas sp.
TAATCATTTTTTTCACAATGCTAAAGAGTTTCGACAGAAAATTAATGAGTTTTTTGATGAAATTTTACCGAGGATTGGAAAATCATTAGATACTCGAATTAATGATAATTTCCAAGTGTTCGATCCTGCATTTTCAAGTTGATTGGGTATAAAAAGCATGATCTGGCTTTACTGATAATTGAAGGAACAAAATTTCCGGCACTTATAAAGTGGAAATCTCTCGTAAACTACAAGAAGGGGAAAATATTGTCTTCACAGGATTTCCCATCGGGGCAGTATTAGGCTTCTTTTCAGTCACCCTAAATAAATCAGTTGAATCGTAGCGAGAGTGATCAAAGTCCTGGAGATTCAAGGCTTTTCAGGTTATTTTGGATTTATTCGTAGTCACCCTACGGGTGAATTCAAAATGCTCTGAAAAGTCTTGAAGATTCAGTGCCTTGGACGCACGCAGTAGGTTAACTGATTTATTTAGGGTCACCCATCAGAGAATTATCTCATCAATATCCCCGGTAGTCATACCCGCCCCAGTTCATTGACATTATCAGTGAAAATGATAAAACGCCTAAAAAATCCATACAATATGTATCAACTCGATGCGACCGCCTACCCGGGCAAGAGCGGGAGCCCGATGTTTGTTAATAATAATGCTAAGGTACTGGGTGTCATCAACAAAGTTTTTATCAAAGAGAGTAAAGAAAGCATTCTGCAAAAGCTCAGTGGCATTACCTATGCTATTCCCGGAAAATATATTATTAAATTGCTTAAAAAAAATAAAATCAATACTAATTAAAAGCGGCAATAGCAGTTTTTAAGAACAAATAGTAAAAAACCTGAAATATTTTAAAGAAGACCTTGACAGATAAAGCAAATTAACCAATAATATCGACCTTTCTGAGGTACTGGAGGGGTTCCCGAGCGGCCAAAGGGGGCAGACTGTAAATCTGCTGGCTCTGCCTTCGGAGGTTCGAATCCTCCCCCCTCCACCATTCAGACTCTCTTTTGTAAAAGAAAGTATAAAAGAAAGAATTCAGTAGAAGAAACGCTTAATCACTATTTATAAAAGCAGGTAAAGCGTTTTTTTTACTTTAAAATACTCTTGATAAAAAAATTCAAATGAGTGTTTTTGCGGGTATGGTACAATGGTAGAACCTCAGCCTTCCAAGCTGATGATGCGGGTCCGATTCCCGCTACCCGCTCCAATTTCATTAATCTTACATGATTTTAGATTAATGAAAGCCCATGTAGCTCAGGGGTAGAGCGCATCCTTGGTAAGGATGAGGTCGCCAGTTCAATTCTGGCCATGGGCTCCAGATAAATAATTAATGTATAAACTGACTTAATATTGGGGTTGTGTTATGTCTAAAGAAAAATTTGAACGTACAAAACCACACGTCAACGTTGGTACAATTGGCCACGTTGACCACGGTAAAACTACATTAACAGCTGCTATTACAAAATGTATGGCCGAAATCCACGGTGGTGAAACCCGTGCATTTGATCAGATTGACTCAGCACCAGAAGAAAAAGCACGTGGTATCACCATTGCCACTTCACACGTTGAATATGAATCAGATGTTCGTCACTATGCGCACGTAGATTGTCCAGGGCACGCCGATTATGTTAAAAACATGATCACTGGTGCTGCTCAGATGGACGGTGCGGTTCTGGTTGTTAGCGCAGCAGACGGCCCAATGCCGCAAACTCGTGAGCACATCTTATTATCACGTCAGGTTGGTGTTCCTTATATTCTTGTTTACATGAATAAAGCGGACATGGTTGATGACGAAGAACTTATCGAACTGGTCGAAATGGAAATCCGTGAATTACTGGATGCCTACGACTTCCCAGGTGACGACACGCCAATTATCGTTGGTTCAGCACTGAAAGCCCTTGAAGGCGATACCAGTGACATCGGCATCCCTTCAATTGTTAAACTGGTTGAAGCAATGGATACTTACATTCCAGAGCCAGAGCGTGCTATTGACGGCGATTTCATTATGCCGGTTGAAGATGTATTCTCAATCTCAGGTCGTGGTACTGTGGTAACCGGGCGTATTGAGCGCGGTGTCGTTAAAGTAGGTGAAGAAATCGAAATCATCGGCATCAAAGATACTCAAACCAGTACCTGTACGGGCGTTGAAATGTTCCGTAAGCTGCTTGATCAAGGTCAGGCGGGTGACAACGTTGGTATCCTGCTGCGTGGTGTTAAGCGTGAAGACGTTGAACGTGGTCAGGTACTGGGCAAGCCGGGTTCAATTACCCCTCACACCATCTTCGAAGCAGAAGTCTATGTACTGAGCAAAGAAGAGGGTGGCCGTCACACGCCTTTCTTTAAAGGCTATCGTCCACAGTTCTACTTCCGTACCACAGACGTAACCGGCGCATGTGAATTACCAGAAGGCGTAGAAATGGTTATGCCGGGTGATAACGTACAGATGGTTGTGACTTTGATTGCTCCAATCGCGATGGAAGACGGTTTACGTTTTGCGATTCGTGAAGGTGGTCGTACAGTTGGTGCTGGTGTTGTTGCTACGGTTATTGAATAAAATAACTGCTAATATAGCGACTATTTATATATATACCTATGACCTATGAAAATGCTTGATTTTCATAGAGAAGAAGATCAAAATTATCCAATGACGCAAATTACTCTCACAGCCCATGAAAAATC
>JAIVER010000297.1 GCA_023864145.1 Thiohalomonas sp.
ATGGGCTGTGAGAGTAATTTGCGTCATTGGATAATTTTGATCTTCTTCTCTATGAAAATCAAGCATTTTCATAGGTCATGGGTATATACGCCCTTACAAACGGTTCTGAAAGTTTTGCAACTCAAATGCGGGTAATGATAGCGTTTTGTCTTTAGCAAGTAAAATGACTTTGAATAACTCACCCATTTCTTCTGGTAAAGTAAGCATTTTTATTTCTCGTGCCACTTCAGTAAAATGAATAACGTCATCAGGATCCAGATCTTTAGTTAACTCAACCAGACCGCCAGCCATTAAAAAATGTGCCTGAGTGGTAAAGCCGCAGACCTTTAGCCCGCAGTCATTGGCGGCCTGGGCGATACTACTGAAATTAATATGAGCAGTAATGTCCTGCAGACCAGGGAGATAAAAAGGATCATCATGGCGATGCTGCTGATAATGACACATGAGAGTGCCCATTGAACGTTGCGGATGATAATATTCCTGTGCCGTATAGCCATAATCCACTAATAAAATCGCACCGGCCGTTAAAATATCAGCAATACTCTTTATCCAGTCAATTACCTGTAGATTCACCTCAGTAATATAAGGCTCCTCTAGTTTATCATTAAGGTGTGCCAAAGGCTGCTGTACGGCACGGATATTTTCCGCTATTTTCTGTAAGCGTGGATTCTCTGGACTGTCATCCAGCCAGACAAAATTATTATTGTCATCAAGAGCAACATAGCACTCGCGTGTTCTATCCTGCTCCAGCTTGAGCATATGTACCGGCATGGCATCTAATAATTCATTAGCAATCACAATACCAGAAAAGGGTTTTTCCGGCAGGCAATCGAGCCACATAAAACGTTCATATAGATGGGGTAATCGGGCTTTAATTGCTTGTTGCTGGCGATCACGAAGTTCTGCACTTAATTCTAAAATAAGATACTGTTCAGGAAGTTGTGCCTGTTTTTCTAACTCAAGAACCAGCTCAATGGCCATGATCCCCGAACCCGCACCGACTTCCAATAGCACCTCTTGATTGCTTTGCTTCATAATATGAATACACTGCAAAGCCAGACATTGAGAAAATAGCGGGGATATTTCCGGTGCAGTAATAAAATCGCCCTCTTTACCAAACTTTTTTAATCCCGCACTATAATAGCCCAGCCCTGGAGCGTAAAGAGCCATGTTCATATAGTCAGCAAAAGTGATCTTGCCATCTTGTGCTTTGATAGCATCTTGTATTAATTGCTTTAACTGATCACTATGTGCTTTGACTTCGGCTGATGGCTCAGGGAAGGAATTTTTTGCCTGTTCAGGATTTGTTTGTTTTTGCATAAAGATTTTAAATTATTAATATTAAGTGATAATGGGTATTTATCCAGAGAACCTGTATTATGCTAGACTTATCTTCTAACATCTACACATGAAATTAAGAAGTTAATTCTGAATAGCGATTAAAATTTGTAACTACTCAGCATATTATTAACAAAAAGGCTTAACGGAAATAGAGTTTATGCAAACAATTGATGAAATGCTAAAAAATGATCTGACGGATAAAGTTGCTTTGATCACCGGTGGTTCACAAAGAGTGGGTGCAATGACAGCTCGTTTGCTGCATGCAGCAGGTGCTAATCTGATATTGCATTACCGCCACTCTCGACAAAGCGCACTCGAATTACAAACAGAACTCAATGATAAACGTAACAACTCAGTGATTCTTATTCAGGCTGAGTTGTTGGAAACCGTTAAACTAAAAGGTATTATAACTAAAAGTATTGAGCAATGGGGGCGTATGGATATACTGATAAACAATGCCTCAAGTTTTTATCCCACACCGATGGGTACAGTAACAGAGAATGACTGGGATGATTTAATCGGCAGTAATATGAAAGCCCCGTTCTTTTTATCTCAAGCCGCAGCCCCTCATCTTGAAAAACAAAAGGGCTGTATTATTAACATTGTTGATATTCATGCACAAAGACCAATGGAAGGGCATAGTGTATACAATATGGCCAAAGCAGGTCTGGCTATGCTAGTCAAAACCTTAGCCTTTGAACTGGGCCCCAAAATTCGAGTCAATGGTGTTGCACCGGGTGCCATCATGTGGCCAGCTCAAGAGATGGATGATTTAACCAAACAGCGTATTGTGTCGAGAACCTATTTGAAACGCAAAGGATCAGCTGAAGACATTGCTAAAACCGTGTTATTTTTAGCCAGTAATGCTGACTATATTTCCGGACAAATTATCGCAGTTGATGGCGGACGTTCATTGTATTTGTAAGTTAATAAGATAGCAACTTAAGGGACAGATCAAATATACCCATGACCTATGAAAATGCTTGATTTTCATAGGTCATGGGTATATATCCAGCAGCTCCCAAGGCAATTCGACTTCTAATGCCTGCTTCTCCTCGACCCACTGCTTGATTTGATCCGGATTGTCTAGGTAGCGTGGAGGCATTTTTCATCTCCTTTTCAGATTAGAAGTTTGGCGATGGCGAGTATAGGAAGGATAGCTGTAAAGTTCTTTCCATAGCCCCTTACTTCTGTGAAGAATATGAGGCATGAAATCAACACAACTTCGCAATTTAATAAAAGTATATACCCAATCAACTTGAAAATGCAGGATCGAACACTTGGAAATTATCATTAATTCGAGAATCTAATGATTTTCCAATGCTCGGT
>JAIVER010000298.1 GCA_023864145.1 Thiohalomonas sp.
TGTTTGTATGTTCTTTTCTGTCCCATTCTTGCACCTCAATAAGTGATTGTTATTATCTCTTATTAAAGTGTACGGTTCCATTAGACCACAAGACATATCGTATAAAACATGGAAACAATCATCTCTTTGTTAGGCATCTGGAAAAACCTGTTTGACGCCACAAGCAATTCCAGATGCTGCATCTTTAACAACAATGTCTAAATTCAATCTTGTGATTTGGCTCGTTTTAAGAGCATCTCCCAACTCTTCTGTGGAGCGACTCTCGCATAATTCAAGTGAATCCAGGAAACCACTGTCTAAATCAACTCCCCCTAAAACAGGTGAGCTTTGACTGTACATTTCATCGACTACAGCGACTTTGATTAATGAGAAATCAACCGTGTTATTAAATTGTCTTGCCTTCTCCTGTGCTTCAATAAGCAAGGACTGAATACTCCCAAAGGAACGAGTGACACCAGGATAAATGATGGGAATCAGATCTTCTATGGCACGGATGCTATTAGGTGCCATAATCGACAACGCAATAATGGTACGTTCCAGTTGTACTTGATCAACCGTGATGCTACGGGCTTTTAGTTGCTCCTGTGTTTGACTGAAATGCTGGAATAAAATTTCTGCGGTATTTTCCTGAACACGATAGAGTGTGGGGCGAGATAAACCATACTCTTGACTCATTTGAGTCACTGAACCATGTAACCCTTGGTTTGCCAATACCTTTGCGCTAAACTCTATTTTCTGGGAAGTCGTTAAATCAGTGTTGTGCAAGCCTGTCACGGGTATTGCTCCTGGATAAATTGTCTGGTAACAATATTATCTCAGAACACGGGTTTGATGACTTCCTTTTTTATTGCTGAGCTCAGAAAACTGTAAAGCGGGGTTGAGCTGTCCCTAATTTTATCAAACCAACCTGTTACTTTTGTAACAAGTTATAACCAGAGAACCATGTATGAAAGCAAAAATAGGTATTATCACAGCATCAGACAGAGCCAGCGCAGGGGTTTATGAAGATCTGTCCGGACAGGCTATCATTGATACCATGAAGGATTATCTCACTTCAGAGTGGGAACCCGTCTACCGGGTCATTCCAGATGATCAGGATCACCTCGAGCAAACCATGATTGAACTGTCTGATCAGGAAAAATGCTGTCTCATTGTCACCACTGGTGGAACAGGACCTGCAAAACGAGACGTCACACCAGAGGCGACTGAAAACATCTGTGAAAAAATGATGCCCGGTTTTGGAGAGGTCATGCGTCAGGTGAGTTTGCAATATGTAGCAACAGCTATTCTTTCTCGCCAAACCGCAGGCATTCGAGGCACCACGCTTATTGTCAACCTGCCGGGAAAGCCTAAATCAATTCGTGAGTGTCTGGATGCAGTTTTTCCAACGATTCCATATTGCATTGATCTGATTGAAGGCCCTTTTCTTGAATGTGATGAAAATGTTATCACACCATTTCGTCCAAAAAAATAATAATCAATAAAAAACATCTTATTTTCAAGGGGAAAAGTATGAGTACAGGTAAAACTAAAGACAAAATATTGGTGATGCTATGGTGGATGTTTTTCACTATCTCGCACTATTTGTTATCGGGGGTACCATCGTCTGGTCGGCTATTTATGAATATATTCATATAATATCGACTGGTCATGCTAAATTAAAAGATATTTTACTGCTTTTTATTTATCTTGAACTAGGCGCCATGATAGGTATTTATTTTAAGACACATCGTTTACCCGTGCAGTTTTTAATTTATATTGCCATCACCGCCTTGTCACGACATCTGGTGATTGACGTACAAAAAGTTAACAGTGACTTTCATCTCTATTTATTATTGAGTATTACTGTATCTATCGTCATTCTAAGTCTATCTGTGATGATTCTAACCTAGACAGGACGTAAATTTGCTCATCCTGAAGATGATGTCCTGGACAAGAATAATAGCAATGAATAATCTGCTTTGGGTACAATATGGGCCTACTTACAAAAAACTCTTTAAACTAAGCGAAGCTGTCCCTACGTGAAGCCGAACATGCTGGTCGTAACTGTGTAAGATATGCCGGAAATATGAAAAGAAACGTGATACATTCAATAGCGACAAACAAGAAGAAATAACAAAAACAAGCTACGTAAATGCAGACTCTGGATTTTCACATTTTGTGTTCAGAATTTTATCTCACTATTATTTTTATTTTGAATACTGGGCTAATTTCATCTGCTCATATTTTATATGCTGATTTGGCAACTCTGCCCTGCTTACCTGTTTGCAGCCATTTTTTAATACGATTGCCATCTCCAATTGGGCTGCGTTTTCCAAATGAATCCAGCATCAGCAGAACTACGTATTTATTGCCAATTCGTCTTAACATCGTCAGACAACGACCCGCTTCATCAAGATAGCCTGTTTTGCTGAGCTTCACATCTTTATGAGCAGCTCGAACCAGTACATTGGTGTTGGTATAGCCTAAAACATAACGGGGTCTTTTAAATCGAGCGGTATAAATTTGTGTGGTGGAATATTTTTTTATTAATGGGTATTTAGCTGCTGCTGCAACCATTTTTGCCAAATCTATACCCATGACCTATAAAAATGCTTGATTTTCATAGAGAAGAAGATCAAAATTATCCAATGACGCAAATTACTCTCACAGCCCATGAAAA
>JAIVER010000299.1 GCA_023864145.1 Thiohalomonas sp.
TTCATGGTCTGTGAGAGTAATTTGCGTCATTGGATAATTTTGATCTTCTTCTCTATGAAAATCAAGCATTTTCATAGGTCATGGGTATATATGATATTTTTTCTTTATCTTTAAGTTATAAAAAGCCATTGTTACTTCCTGTTTAGGGACTAATTCAGCCGCTTTATCCCCTAACAATAAGCACTCCAGATAGCGGGCAATAATGTCTACTTCAAGATTAACTTCATCACCTGCCTGAGCTGACGCTAAAGTGCTTTCATGCAATGTATGAGGAAGGATATTTAACTCAAAAATCGCACCGTTCAGTTCATTAATGGTTAAACTGATACCATTAACACAAATCGAACCCTTGGCGGCAATATACTTTGCCAGCTCATTGGGTGGCTGTATTTTAAAGTGAATTGAACGTCCAGCATGACTGCGTTCAATAATTTTACCCAAACCATCTACATGTCCACTGACAATATGCCCGCCCAGATGCGTCGTTGGTAAGAGTGCTTTTTCAAGATTCACCCGACTACCCACTTTCCACTTTAATCTGTTTAAAGCTGGTTTTTGTTAAGGTCTCACCTGACACATCTGCCCAAAAAGCATCGTCCGGCAAAACCACTGCTGTCAGACAAATACCATTAGTGGCAATACTATCACCAATGGCCAGATCAGACAGATCCAGTGAACCGGTTTTAATATAAAAACGCCTATCCAGCCCTTTGGGTTCAATGGCTACGATTTGACCATTGCCTGAATAATACCGGTAAACATACTTCTACGTATTCCTGTTTTTTTCTTAGCTCATCATCTCTGATAGTAAGTACTCAGGGCCTTGGAAATAATAAATTTTCCAAGGCCCTTATACTTTTATGGTTGCCGTAATACGATAATCCCGACCCACGGCACGAATATCCTGTATGGATAAATTAATTCGTTCATCCATTGAGTCCAGCCCTGGAAGATTAAATAATCCTCGTGCATCGCTGCCCATTAGATGGGGAGCCATATAAATAATCAGCTCGTCAGCAAAGGCCGCCTGCAGCATTGCGCCTGTCAGAGTAGCACCCGCTTCAAGCAGCACATCATTATATTGACGCTGTGTCAGCACCGACATCACTGCGTCCAAAGACAAAGAATGTTTTGCTGAAGACACTGAAGGCTCCTGTTTCGCTGAGGGCTCTTGTGTCGCTAACAGATACACTTGTGCACCCTGCTTTTCTAAAGCATCTATTTTCTCTTGCACCGCATATTCCTGACCGGCCAGTATAATAGTCTGCCCCGGCAAGCTCAGCATTTTTGCCTGTGCTGACATATTGAGCCGTGTGTCAAGAATAACTCGTTCAGGCTGTCGTTCATTGCCTTCAAGCAATTTCTCTGAGCGCACATTCATTGACGGATCGTCTGCTATTACAGTACCTATTCCTGTCAATATTGCCGAGCTTTCAGCGCGTAAGCGCTGTACATCTTCTCTGGCATCAGCTGCTGTGATCCACTTACTTTCACCATTAGCCATCGCAGTACGGCCATCAAGGCTCATGGCCATTTTGCAGCGGATTCGGGGACGTTGTGTCTCCATCCGCTGTATAAAGCCGGGGTTTAATGCCCGCGCTTCTGTTTCCAGCACGCCAGTGGTGACTTCTATACCATTTTCCTGCACGCGCCTAATGCCATTGCCCGCCACCAGCGGGTTAGGATCAGTCATTGCCACAACCACTCGCTTCACACCAGCATCAATCAGCGCATTAGTGCATGGCGGTGTTTTGCCAAAATGACTGCATGGCTCTAAAGTAACATATGCCGTGGCTCCTTTCACCTCGGCACTCTGAGCATTATCTCCAGATGAAAGCTCTGCCAGAGCATTCACTTCTGCATGTCCCTGTCCGGCATATTGATGCCAGCCCTGAGCAATGATCTGTTCATTCCGAACCAGAATACAACCTACTCTGGGATTAGGGTGAGTGGTATACCAGCCCTTTTTCGCCAAAGTAATGGCCTGAGCCATATAGTATTCATCAGTAAACATGCATGTAATCCAACGACTTATAGCGCTTCAAGACGTTCGATTTCCTGACGAAATTCATCAAGATCCTGAAAACTACGATACACCGATGCAAAACGCACGTAAGCCACTTGATCCAGCTGTTTTAATTCGTCCATCACCCATTCACCCAGACGTTTGGCAGGGACTTCTCGATCACCTGTTGCCCGCAGATTATATTTTATGTGATTGACAGCCTGTTCAATGGTTTCCATTGAAACAGGACGTTTTTCCAGAGCCTTGGACATACCCTGAAGTAATTTTTGTTCATCAAAAGGCACTCTTGAGGCATCACTTTTGATAATGCGCGGCATCACTAATTCCGCCGTTTCAAAAGTAGTAAAACGCTCTGCACAGGTCAGACATTCCCGCCTGCGGCGTACTGAATCCCCTTCATTGGCTAACCGAGAATCAATGACTTTAGTGTCGGCCGCATTACAAAATGGACAACGCATAAATGAATTACCTTCTAAAGCAGCTTATGCATATACCCAATCAACTTGAAAATGCAGGATCGAACACTTGGAAATTATCATTAATTCGAGAATCTAATGATTTTCCAATGCTCGGTAAA
>JAIVER010000300.1 GCA_023864145.1 Thiohalomonas sp.
TTTTACCGAGCATTGGAGAATCATTAGATTCTCGAATTAATGACAATTTCCAAGTGTTCGATCCTGCATTTTCAAGTTGATTGGGTATATACCCATGACCTTAATAGGAATGCATAATGTCTGACAACACTTTATCAAATCAAGGTCAACGACCTTACTCTCGGAAATATATAATTACTATCATTGTTGTTTTTTTTGCGGGTATAGCTGCTTTTGGTGGCTTTAATACAATTCTTGCCCACACTAATGAAATGGAATTTTGCACTTCCTGCCATAGTATGAAAATCAATCTGGAAGAATATAAAGAGACGGTACATTATAAAAATGCCTCTGGCGTTCAGGCCACGTGTGCTGACTGTCATGTACCTAAAGCTTTTTTGCCAAAAATGAAAGCAAAAATACTGGCTTATAAAGACGTTATGCATGAATTTCTTGGCACCATTGATACTAAAGAAAAATATGAATCTCACCGCTGGGAAATGGCATCAAGCGTTTGGGCAAAGATGCAAGCCAATGATTCTTTAGTGTGTCGCAATTGTCACAGCATTGATAATATGGAATTCAGTGAACAGGATCGATCGGCGCGCAAAAAGCACCCCCGGGCTCAATTAAAAGGTCAAACCTGTATTGATTGTCATAAAGGTATTGCTCATGAAGAGCCAGATGAACCGGAGGAAGAGGATGAAGCATCTCATAATACCTAAAAATAAGATAAAAATGTTCTCTCATTGCTTTTTTTCCCTGAATATTTTTCTTATTTGTAACCTTCTGTCTGTAAATATTTTAGCAGAAAAAAACAAGCTAAAAGATCCTTCAGCACAAGAAAAAGAACTGATGCAAGCGTCCATGATTGGTGATATTAATAGCGTCAGATCACTTCTGGCACAAGATGTCAGTGTCAATACCCATGGACGATATGGTAAAAGCGCGTTGATGTTTGCTATTGAGGAGGGCAGCACGGATGTTGCTAATTTACTGATTTCCAAAGGTGCTGATGTTAATGCAGTGACTTTACCAGGCTGTACAGCCCTGACATTTGCTGCTGAAGGCGGATTTGTTGAACTGACTGACATTTTATTAAAACAGGGGGCCAGCACTCGCCCCAAAACTCGTGCAGGATGGAATGCACTGATGATGTCGGTTATTTATAACTACCCTGAGGTATTAAAACAACTCATTACTGCAGGTGCTAATGTCAATACTCAAGATAAAAATGGTAATTCAGCTCTAATGGCAGCTGCTCAACGAGGTCATCTGGAAATCATTGATATTTTATTAAAAGCCGGTGCTAATACAGAAATTCGTAACAAAAATGATGGTAGTGCACTGATGGTTGGCGCTTCTCATGGTCAGGTAAAAGTAATAAAAAAACTGCTCAAACGTGGTTGCCATCTTAATGCTCAGAGTGCGGATGGTTCAACGGCATTATTCTGGGCCAGTGAAGCCAATGAGCTTGAAGTAATGGAATTGTTATTGAAAAGTGGTGCAGATCCTAATCATCAGGATCTAAACGGCTCAACTGCTGTTATGGAAGCCTATATTCAAAGAAACTTTGCAGCGGCCATAATGTTGTATCGTTATGGTGCAGATCCAAATATAAAGGACAAAGATGGGCTTTCCGGACTGGATTATGCGAAGAAAGTTTATCAATTTGATGACAAAGGGATGCGTAAAAAGAAGTAATATAGGGACAGATCAAATATAAGCAATTTGCTTTACATTTAGGCACACCTCAACCTTAGAATATTTAAATTCTGAAAAACTGTATTGAGTGGTGATTTTTTTAGTGCACGCCTTTGGTTGCTGGATAGCCAATCATGGACAGCCAGTCATCCACTTTTTGGCCAGAAATGCATTCATGGGCAGAAGTCCCTTTGTAAGGACCCTGCCTGCGTGTTTTTAGGTTGTACCAAGCTTTAAAAAGCTCTAGAAAATTCTGATTAACGTCTTTTCGCAGATAGAGATAAGGACGTAAGACTGAATTAAATCCTTCAATCGCACTGGATGCCCGATAACGATTTTCGAGTAAACCTTTAATGCGATCAAGTAATTCATCCAGGTTGTCACCCAACTCTTGCTGCAGATTACGAAAAAGCGCCTGAAAGAATTGGTATTTTTTTTGATAGTCTCGAATGTGTTTCTGCTTTTTCAATTCATCAAGCAGACGTAACAACAAACAACTTCGGCTGACCTGAACCCTGGAGTATTGTGGTGTTAAAATAGCCAATTCAACATCCAGCGCATGGGCGGCATAAGCAATACCAGTCACTCTATTTTCAATGTAAGTGGCCAGCTTCTGGCAATGGTATTGCGGGATGATTTTTAATGTGGTTGCTGCTGTTCTCATCATCATTTCAACCCGACTACCTGAGTACAACTCACCTGTTTCAGGATGGACAGTTTGCATTGCTTTAATATCACACACTTTGTTTTTTCCAGATTGAAGCTGTTTCTTAAGTTTGACTAATTTCTTTTGTAAACTGTATTCATTTTCGATGGCATTATATACCCATGACCTATGAAAATGCTTGATTTTCATAGAGAAGAAGATCAAAATTATCCAATGACGCAAATTACTCTCACAGCCCA
>JAIVER010000301.1 GCA_023864145.1 Thiohalomonas sp.
TGGGCTGTGAGAGTAATTTGCGTCATTGGATAATTTTGATCTTCTTCTCTATGAAAATCAAGCATTTTCATAGGTCATGGGTATATATTAGTTTTTTAACGTTATTTGATTTTTTTAACTTGAATAAATAGTTCTGAAAGATTGTTTCTAATTGAGTCATGACATTATCAGTGCCCCAGGCAATCTCACCTCGTACAAAGGCTGCTTTTCCATTCAAAGGTAATCGATGTAACAGGGAAGTTAAACCTGGCATTGAATGAGATGAATTGGATTGTAACCTTTTTTTGCCCCTTCCTGATGTCCATATAATGGTTTGACGGTGACATCGACATCTAAAATTCAAAGCGTGGTTAATAAGGGGGCATAGCAAGATTGTAAATGTGTTTGTAGCCATTCGATGCCTGCCTTCTCTTCAATTTTATTCAAACCCCGACGAGCAGAATCATCACTGACCACTTTGCTCATGCCTAATAATCGTGAATTAACTTGATCACTCATTAGATTAGTGATATGTGCATAGCGATTATATCCCGACAAAATGGAAAGAAATAATGAGCCCAGTACATTCACTTTTTTAGGCGCATTATTGCTTCGATAATCTAAAGGACAATCGCTTACCCAGGGATCAAATCGACCACCTAATTTTAAAAACTTGATGAAAAAGGGTAATTGCCCCATGGGAGTGACTTTGGCATTGGAATCCCATTCAATATGTAATTTTCCAGCATAAGTGTCAACTTCTACCGCCTCAGAAAGTGAATTTCTAGTCGCTAAAGCCTGATCAGATTTGGGTGGCAAAACCATCATTTCATCCTTGTTTTTCAAATACTTGTGATTTTAGCCTATTTTCAACTGATTTAACTAGTTTTAATGAGAAAATGGCAATTAGTGACATTTTAAGCAAAATAGAAAAATATATTATTTTGCCTGGTTTTTATTAACGCTCATTAATGCCTGATCATGTGCAAAGTGAATAGTGACTTGCTGGCCTGCTGTTAATTGTGTTGCTGATTTAATCAATTCACCTTGAGCATCTTTGACCAGACTATAGCCCCGGCCTAAAGTGGCCAGTGGACTAAAGGCATCCATTTCACGTGCCAGAGAAGCGATTTTTTGCTGAACGTGTTCAAAATAAGGAGAAAGACTGTGTTTAAGACGTTGTTGCAGATAGTCTAAACGAATTTGCTGCCGGGTTAATTGATGTAAAGGAGAATGCTGCTGCAAACGGGCTTCAAGGGTAAGAATTTGCTCCTGACGTAATTGTAAGCGAAAGTTCAGGCGTTGCTCCATGCGCGTGGTCAGCTTATCAATGCGTTGTGCGACCTCATCCAGATAACGTCCGGGATGCTTGAGTCGTTTGTATTGCCTCTGTAATTGCTGCTGCAGGGTCGATAAGTAACGCTCAATTACATTGACTAGTTGCTTTTCAATTCCCCGTAAGCAATTGAGCAATTCCTCCTTGTCAGGACTAGCTAATTCAGCAGCAGCAGAGGGCGTTGCTGCACGAACATCGGCGACAAAATCAGAAATAGTAAAATCAACCTCATGGCCCACAGAGCTGATCTCAGGGATATGGCAATCATAGATAGCCAGAGCCAGCTGCTCATGATTAAACGCCCAGAGATCTTCAATAGAGCCGCCGCCACGACCAATGATCAACACATCACATAAATCCTGCTCCTGAGCCTGATGGAGTGCGTGAAGCAGTTGTTCAGGTGCCTCATTACCCTGCACCTGAGCGGGATAAATGATGACCGGTAGTGCAGGGAAGCGCCGTTTAAGGACATTAAGAATATCGTGCAGAGCCGCACCTGTGGGAGAGGTGATAATACCCACACAGTGAGGCATTACCGGCAGTGGTTTTTTATGCTCAGCAGCAAATAAGCCCTGAGTCTGTAATTTGTGTTTTAATTGTTCAAAGGCCCTTTGTAAAGCCCCCACGCCGGCATCTTCCATACTGTCAAGAATGAGCTGAAAATCACCACGAGCCTCATACAAACTGACTCGCCCCTTGACTAAAATCTGCATGCCTTCACTGGGCACAAAATTTAGACGCTGATTACTCTGACGAAACATAGCACAGCGCACCTGGCTCTGCTCATCCTTCAAAGTAAAATACCAGTGCCCGGAACGGGGCATGGCCAGATTAGAAATCTCACCGGAGATCCACACGGTAGGGAAATTGTATTCCAACACCCGTTTTACATTACGGCTGAATTCAGAAACTGAAAGAATATTGGGTTCAGTGCTGTTGTTTATTAAACTGTTGTTTTTTGAAAAAGTACTCATCGGGCCATCATACAGAAGAAATCAGTAGAATTAAAATGGGTGTAGCTCTTTTTAGTACGATATTCATATCTTAACCATATTAGGCGAATAAATTCGTCCCTGCAGGGGAGTATTTTATAGTGTAGAGGCGAATTTATTCGCCTAAAGTTTGTACTGCTCAAGTCCAAGCGGAGACTTTTTTTAGAGAATTTTCATAGGTCATGGGTATAGCCCAAATTTGAATCCGATAGAGCGGTTATGGAAAGTAATGAATGAAAAGGTGAGAAATAATCATTTTT
>JAIVER010000302.1 GCA_023864145.1 Thiohalomonas sp.
GGGTATATAATTCTATTAATGAATAAGAAATAATTGTAATAGCTTCAATGAGAAAAATAATACACATCGATATGGATGCTTTTTTTGCTTCCGTAGAGCAAAGGGATAATCCATCACTATATGGTTATCCAGTTGTTGTCGGTGGTCGCCCTGATAGTCGTGGCGTAGTCGCAGCAGCTAGTTATGAAGCTCGTCAATATGGAATCCACTCAGCAATGCCTTGTTCTCAGGCTTATCGAAAATGTCCACAAACAATTTTTGTTAAACCTCGCTTTGAAGCGTATAAAAAAGTATCACAACAAATTCGCCAGATTTTTTATCAATACAGTGATTTAATCGAACCTTTATCACTGGATGAAGCCTATTTAGATGTTACTCAGAATAAAGTTGCGCAAGGATCAGCTACTATCATAGCTCAGGAGATTAGAAACAAGATCTTTGAATGCACAGCTCTGACAGCATCAGCAGGAGTTTCCTATAATAAATTTTTAGCAAAAATAGCATCAGATATTAATAAACCCAATGGCATAAAAGTCATATTACCTGAACAAGGAGAAGCCTTTATCGCTGAACTGCCTATCGGTAAATTTTACGGTATTGGTAAAGTCACCGAAGAGAAAATGAAACAAATGGGTATTTATAAGGGGGCAGACTTAAAAATAAAATCACTGCAATTTTTGACTCAGAACTTTGGTAGTTCCGGCTCCTATTTTTATGATGTCTCTCGTGGTATTGATAATAGGGAAGTCACAATATCAAATGGGCTTAGAAAAACCATGAGCAATGAGACTACGTTTTCTAGCGATATAGATGATCTTGACGAATTATTAACACACATATCGGGCTTATCTAAAAAAACAGCAGATGATTGCGCTAAAAAAGATTTACATGGGAAAACGATTATACTGAAGGTGAAATATGATAATTTCCAGCAAATTACTCGCAGTAAAACCTTTCGACAAATTATTAATGATTATGAGCAGATTTATTCTGTCAGTAAAAATTTACTATTAAATACCGAGGCGGGTAAACGTAAAGTGCGCTTACTCGGAGTGGGAATTTCATCTTTTGATGACCAGCAAGTTAATCAGATGGTACAGATGGAGCTGGATTTAAGGGTGTAAATTTTATTCTATGTGTTAGAATCTTTTACATTCGATTAACTATATTATAATGGAATTTATGGTCAATGATTGGCTATCATTGCACAATGAGGAGAGTTTAATGTCATCGGTTTCAATTTCACCTACTATGCTGATATCTGTTATATTATTCAGCTTTGTACTGGTTAGTAATGCTCAGGCAAAGCCTGAACAAGGTAAGAAATTTAAAGACTGGACTGTGATTTGTGAAAAACTACCTAAATCACAACAGGAAGTCTGTAATATTTTTCAAAATGTGACTAACGATAAAGATAAAGTGGTTATGCAGATAGCCATTGGCTACCCACCTGGAAAGTCTGAGCCTCAAGTGTTGATTACTTTACCATTAGGTGTTTTATTACCGCCGGGTATTGAGTTTAAAGGTGGTACCGCTGAAGCAATTAGAGCTCCCTTTGGTGTGTGTGTCAAAAATGGTTGTGTCGCAGTTGTACCACTGGATGCGAGTATTATTAAGGGCATGAAAGCAGGTACTAAAGGCAGTATTAAATTTGCCGCTGCTCAGAAAAAGATCATTGAAATTCCTGTTTCTCTAAGTGGTTTCACGGCTGCTTTTAACTCATTGAAGAAATAGTGATAAAGACGTATTAAGCAAAGCAATTTGAGTGACGACATAAACTGCAGTCACTCAAAGATGCCCTAAAGGGAACGCCGTTTTATCAAGGACTTTACGCATGATAAAGCTGGATTGTACCCCTGTTACCCCTTCAATTCGGCTTAAACGCCCTAATAGAAAATCCTGATAATATTCCATATCCGGAACAATGACTTTCAATAAATAGTCAGCATTTTGTCCTGTGATTAAATAACATTCTAATACTTCTTCATAATCTTTGACTATGGATTCAAAATTTTCAAAGCGTTCTGGTGTATGCCTGTCCATACTGATTTGTATTAAAGCGATGAGTTTTAGATTGAGCTTTTGCTCATTGAGTCGTGCCACATAGCTATCAATAAAGCCTGCTGCTTCTAATTGTTTGACCCTTCTCAGGCAGGGGGATGGTGACAAGCCTACTATATCAGCCAGCTCAAGATTGCTAATACGGGCATTGTTTTGTATTTCGCTAAGAATACGCTGGTCCATTTTATTTAATTTCATGACGGCTGCTCTATTATGTTTGTAATTTTAAATAAGTTAGCATAATGTTGTGGTCTAATGGAACCGTACACTTTAATAAGAGATAATAACAATCACTTATTGTGGTGCAAGAATGGGACAGAAAAGAACATACAAACAATATTCCAAAGAATTTAAAGAAGAAGCAGTAGCTCTGGTCAGAGAGCAAGGCTACTCAGTTCCAGATGCGCCTAAATCACTGGGAATAGCCAGTAATATCCTGTATCGCTGGAAAGAAAAACTAGAATCACAGCTTGAGGGTAAATCATTCTCAGAAGATGA
>JAIVER010000303.1 GCA_023864145.1 Thiohalomonas sp.
ACCGAGCATTGGAAAATCATTAGATTCTCGAATTAATGATAATTTCCAAGTGTTCGATCCTGCATTTTCAAGTTGATTGGGTATATACTCATAAAATAAAGAGCTATCAATTCATGGCTCGAATGATTGCATTGATATGTAACTGCTGGAATTTATTTGTTTGATTAGCCATTCCACACAAACACCATGAGGCAATTATCAGCCGTCCATGATTGCTCAGTAGGATTGGCAGATTGACTGAACATGGTCGTCAAAAGAAGATGGTTATTACCAGCACTCATGGTGATATTACGACATTAAAATCAGCATATATCCGACTTGTCGACTTTTTTGATGAGCTTAAAACAACTGTGACGCAGTTAAATTACAATGAGTGCTGGAGCCTTATTTTGGCAAAGGCAATGGAGAAATTTAAGGTTAATCTGGGCTCTGATAATTATGTGGGACTGCCAGCTCCTTCATAGGACATAATGAGTCAGACTTTTAGGTTGTTTATGCTAAATTTTGGTTGCTGGCAGGGTTAACTGATTTTTTTAGGTTCATCGACTACCAGAAGATCTCATTCACCCTGTAATGCCTGCTGATAGTAGTTATCATTTGGGGCTAAAAACTCCAGAGTGCAGAGCACTAATTGCTCACTTAAAAATGGATTACTATCAGCAGAAGATCTTCTTTTGCTGTCGTTCTCGTCACCATTGATTGCCTGACAACGTTGTTTATCAAAAATACTAAACCTCAGATTAAAACGACGCAGCATTTCCACCAGCCACTGATCCATTAAATTTTCCGCTACAATGATTAAAACCCGCTGTGCCTGTTCATTAAGTAATTGATGATAAAGGATTAAACCCGCTTCTATGGTTTTAGCCAAACCGACTTCATCAGCAAGCAGAACTCTAGGGGCATAACGATTTGCCACTTCATGGGCAATATACAGCTGATGAGCAATTAAACTGGTGCGACAACCTGTGAGGCCGGACAACTCACTATGAGTGACCTGGTTAATTCTTTTGAGCGTTTGATAACGCAGATCAAACCAGTGATTTTTATCAATCTGACCAATAAAAAGGCGCTCTTCAGGACGGTTAAGCTGGATAAAGTGATCTATTTGCGTTTCTTCTAAAGTGACTGACTGGCCACTGGAATCTTTTCACTATAAATAATAAGAGCGTTTAAATCAGTGACATGGGTTATTTCTATGCTGCTGCCATCGACAGATTTCACCTGCTCACCTTTATCATAGATGACTCGTGTTAACGGGGCGTCTTGTTTGGCATAGGTTCGTGTTTCGCCGCTGGCGATAAAATTAATGGTAATAGTACGGTGTTCGGTTTCGATAAGAGTACCAAGACCTAATTGTAATTCAGCATTGCTGTACTACTTTATTGTAACTTAAGTGCTGATGATTGTTGAGTAAAAAAGAGGAAAAACAGGTAGGAAATAGTGATTTCTCAGCTTAGCTCATGAATGCTAAACTGAGAAGTCATTTGATAGATGTAGAAGGCAGATAATTAGTCGTTATAAACACGGATTAAGTCAGGAATTTCTTTACTGGCTTTTTCTAATTGGTCTTCTAAATCAACGGGGTTAGGTACGCTGATTGAAGGAACATTCCAGCCCCCAGGCATTGTGCCCAGATCATCAGGTGCTGCAATCAAATCGTCCCACATAACTGCAATACCTTCTTTAGGATCACCGGGTTGGAACCAGTCCGTTGGGTTCTGTTCTTTAAATGGAAACTCTTTGCGACTCCAAAAGCTGTCGCGTGAACCAAATGGCCATGTTTCCCAGGGCGCTGAATCGCCATTGAAAGGCCCGCTGCCAAAGTTGCTAAATGGGTTATTGCCAAATGGACTATTACCAAAAGGACCACTGTTAGAACCACGGTTATAAGGGTTGTTATATGGGCTGCGATTATAGGGGTTGTTGTAAGGTCCACGATTGTACGGAGCCTTGCTATAAGGATTACCATAAACAGGACGGTTATTATAAGGCATGCCATAAGGTGGTGGAGCAGCGGGACCTGAACGCATCGGAGCTGAAAAAAGGGCTTGCATTGGTACTGAGCGAGGGCGCCCATAAGGTGCAGAAGCTGGAGCACGAGGCGCCTGTCTTTGTCCGGGATGAGGCATTGGATAAGCTTGTGCTGTTCTAACAGGTTGCGTATTTGAGACAGGTTTGGTAACTTGAGTCACAGTAGCAGGTGGAAACTTATACTCTTGCTTGTTGAAATTATTTTGAGTGTTAACGATATTTCGCTGAGCGTTGACGACTCCCCCCAGAGTAGTAACAGCAATGACAACAGAAGTCAGTGTGATCTTAATAATTTTGTGGTTTTGTGAGAGCATTCGGTTTCTCCTTAGATCTGCTCATTTATAATAATCAACATAGTATAGAAGTAATTTTTAAAATGGTCCATTATTATTTGCTGATATAGTGAAATATAGGGAATATGCTTAGTTATACCCATGACCTATGAAAATGCTTGATTTTCATAGAGAAGAAGATCAAAATTATCCAATGACGCAAATTACTCTCACAGCCCATGA
>JAIVER010000304.1 GCA_023864145.1 Thiohalomonas sp.
AATTATGTGGGACTGCCAGCTCCTTCATAGAACATAATGAGTCAGACTTTTAGGTTGTTTATGCTAAATTTTGGTTGCTGGCAGGGTTAACCCTAGAATAATCAGTTGGCATCGTAGCGAAACAGTTTTAGGTGCTGGAGATTAAAGGTTTTACAGGTTATTTTGACTTTATTCGTAGTCACCCTGCGGGTGAAGTTAAAATATTCTGGAAAGCCCTTAAGATTCAGTGCATAAGGCTGTTGCAGTAGATGGCAACTGATTTTTCTAGGTTAACTGATTTTTTTAGGGTGAACCATGTAACCCTTGGTTTGCCAATACCTTTGCGCTAAACTCTATTTTCTGGGAAGTCGTTAAATCAGTGTTGTGCAAGCCTGTTACGGGTATTGCTTCCTGGATAAATTGTCTGGTAACAATATTATCTCAGAACATGGGTTTGATGACTTCCTTTTTTATTGCTGAGCTCAGAAAACTGTAAAGCGGGGTTGAGCTGTCCCCTTAATTGTGCCAAAGTTCCAAATGGAACTGGCAGTGGTTGCTTCATAGGAAGATACAGACCAAGGAGGTGGTCCGGCAGCCAAAGGTACCGAGAAAGCGGCCGAGCAGCCCCTCGATTTGATCGGACTTGTGCAAGAGAGCATAAAATGCCCCCGCATAACTTTGATCCAGAATTGCGGTGGGCCCGTAGGTGCTTTTGAGATAATTCATTTTTTTGACGATGAAATTTAATGCTTCATCCCAGGAAACACGCTTGAATTTACCTTCACCTACACGCATCATGGGGTATATGTGCCACCAGCATATGGCGTGAACCACAGTTATGGGCGCAACTGGTGACGATGGTTTCCAGTTCATCGTCTTTGGGGTAAGGTGCGTAGGCATGTGCCTTTGCCTCCTTGCCGTATTTCAGTTCCACCAGTCCAGTGGCTGAAAGAAGGCCTGCACTGGCCGCTGTATCTTTCAAAAAGGAACGTCGCCTCAGGTTCAAGTGTTTCTGAATCTTATCAAAGTTCTCTTTAATGCTCATGGGTTATTTCCCTTTATGCCAGATACATTCTTTTTTTTTGGCTGATTCCATGCAAGAATTGATTGCTATGTAACAGCTGCCAGGAATTTAGTAATACTTTATGACCAGGCACCTTCTGATGCCCGCTCTGAATATGGTAGCTATAACTGGATTTGAACCAGTGACCCCAGCATTATGAATGCTGTGCTCTAACCAACTGAGCTATATAGCCATGCTTTTTAAAAGATAGAGTTATTTTATGAATGTTTAAATAATCAGTAGACTCTTGATTTAATGCCTGCAATATCATATTTCATACAATTAGTAATTTTTGCTGCAGTTTTTAATGAATCTCTGGGGATGCGCATCAATTCAAAATCACAGACATGTGGATGATCTTCCTGCACATCATCCTGAAAAACTGCGATGGCTATGAAAACAGGATTTGGCCAGTCAGCAGCTAAAAATGACTGCAGCCAGTCACGTCTTTCTTGCTTTGTTTTTACACACAATAGTGCTTCAATATTATGGGCAAAGATACTTTTTGATTGTGATTGTTTCAGTAAACAATTATCCAGATGATCGAGGTTAATAGTATCTGCCTGATGACCAAAGAAGTGCATTTCTTCTTGTCGATAATCATAAAATTTCATATAAAGATGATTGCATAACATCAGACATAATTCTGGCTGATAGCCGGGAAGCAGTACAATACTACCATTCTTATTACCTTTTTGCTGATAATATTGCTCAATTGCTATCAGCCATTCTTGTTCTTTAGTCATAATTATATCCTTCGTAATATGGTTGATGTATTAACGCCATGGAAGAAAATCTAATACAGCATCCAACTGTTCTTCAGTGAACAACGACTCAACAATTGGAAATAATTTCATTTCTTCTGTCAGTGTGTGATGTTTCAGGATATCTGCGAAATCAGCCAGATCCTGTTGTGCAGTTTCCAGTGTCATTTCTTCGACCAGTGTTCTTATAAAACCGTGTTCACGGCCTAAGCTAATGCATAATTCAAGATGTTCTTTATGTTCCTGAAGCAGTAACGAAAAAATAGTTTGTTCTTCATGCTTAAGGTGTGCTTCAAGCTCTGTTTGGTTATATTTTTGAACTAATTCTATGCCTTTTGCCAATTGGCTGTGATCACCACTTTCAGCAATCTGAGCAATTTTTTCAGCAAATACAATACAGTCATTATGCTCATGAGACAGTTTTTGTAATTGTTGACATCTTTTCTTTTTAAAATCAATACAATGATTATTTATAGATTGTTTTGCCGATGAGATATAAGCATCATAAGTATGTATTGTCATTGATAACCTCTTTGTAAGCTGACTATACCCAATCAACTTGAAAATGCAGGATCGAACACTTGGAAATTATCATTAATTCGAGAATCTAATGATTTTCCAATGCTCGGCAAAATTTCATCAAAAAACTCATTAATTTTCTGTCTAAACTCTTTAGCATTGTGAAAAAAATGATTATTTCTCACCTTTTCATTCATTACTT
>JAIVER010000305.1 GCA_023864145.1 Thiohalomonas sp.
TTTACCGAGCATTGGAAAATCATTAGATTCTCGAATTAATGATAATTTCCAAGTGTTCGATCCTGCATTTTCAAGTTGATTGGGTATATTGGCATTTTTTACTCTGGACTGGTTAGCTCTCCACATAGGAGTAAATAAAAGAACCGGTACACTGGACTCAAACGCAATGTCGACATATTCCTGATAGAGTTTTCCTAATGCTTTTTTTCCATTTTGTTCATAAATTAATGGTGCATTAAGCAGCTCATTATGAAGTTCAATATCACTTGAACGTCGCAGCCGTTCAACAATAGCGGCTTCCATAAGTAGCAGACGATTATTTTCAATCATCTGCTGCATATTATTTTTCACTAACATTGCCTTGAGCTAATACTAAAAATCAAAGTTCTGTCTCTCTATAGATTGATGTATTCAATAATCCGGGTAAAGTTTGCCGGAGTTATAAAGGTTAATAATAAAATCCTGCTCATTTTTTGAAGCAATTTTTATCAGTTCGTCCAGCTCCACTTGTCGTTGCTCACAGAGCTTTTTTGCAAAATTTTCTGAAACCTGGTAATCCTCTCCATCAACAAACAGAAGAGAGGTCTGCCCTGATATAGAATCATCTGGGGGTGATTTTATAAATGCAAAGCGACTGGCCGGGTGGCGTAGCAGAGGAGCGCCTTCTGCCATTAATAATTGTTTTAATTGGGATAAATCTTCGACTGGCTGTTCACATTCATTTAAATAATCGACTTTAGAATCACTAACAAACTGTCCAAACCAACGACTGAGTTCCTGACTTTCCGGATTGAGGTATTGGCGAAAGATACTACGTATTTCTTCAATTGCAGCAGGAGTAATTTCATTAGGATGGGATTTTAATGCGCCATGAGGTAATTGATAGGTCTTATTAATAGAGAGGTCACTGGTCACATGAGCAATAAAATCATTGACTAAATCAGTGTGGCTGGTGGCACGAAAACCAATTGAATAACTGCTGCTTTCTCCAATAGATACGCCATAATGAGAAACACCGGCAGGTAGATACATCATATCACCCGGCTCTAAAATCCATTCAAATTCGGGAGTAAAATCTTTTTGCAGTCGAATGGCAATTCCTGGCACGACATTATCTTCAGGTACGGGCTGAGTACTGATCTGCCAGCGCCTTTTACCATCACCTTGCAAAATAAATACATCATAAAGATCGATATGAGGAGCAACAGAGCCTTCCGGTGCTGCCCAACTACTCATGAGATCATCTAAATGCCACTCAGGAATAAAGCGAAACTGATCAGTGATCCAGGCAAGTTCCGGAATACATTTTTCTAAATCATTAACCACTAAAGTCCAGTGTGTTTCCGGCATGTTAGCAAACACATCTTTATCCATCGGCCCATGAATGGCCTGCCATGGATGATCGCCTCCTTTTTCTATTACAATCCGTGAATTTATTTCTTCTTCACAGGACAAGCCGGCTAATTCATCGGGTGAAACAGGCGTTTCAAAATCAGGAAAAGCCTGTTTAACTAACAGCGGCTTCTTTTGCCAATACTCTTCAAGAAAAGTATCAACAGACATATCACCCAATGGGGTTTTTAGTTCTTTTTGTAACATAAGTTTTTATATCATCAGTTGTTGCGGCATTAATTAAAAACACCAATTTCAATATAGGAGCGAGCTAATTTTCTAATGGCAGTACATAAACTGCGGTTCTCAAATCAGTAATTTTTTCATCATTTTCCATAGTGGCACGAATTTCCTGATACGCAAGACGCACGGTATCATCCAGCCCGGAGCGCACCAGATCCAGCTCATCTGCTCCGCGACTAATACTATTACGAATTTGCTCAGATACTGTGTGTCCTGTCGCTTCTTCCAACACTTTAGTCATATTCTCACCACGTATTTGATCATGTCGACGCTCCATACGACCAAAGCGAATGTGTGAAATATTACGTATCCACTCAAAGTAAGATACAGTCACACCACCAGCATTCGCATAAGCATCCGGGATAACCACAATCCCTTTTTTTTTCAGGATATCATCCGCACCAAAACTAATAGGTCCATTAGCAGCTTCGACGATGAGTTTAGCATCAATACGATCGGCATTTTCCATGGTGATCTGACTTTCTAATGCGGCTGGAATCAAAATGTCGCATTGTTTTTCAAGTACAGCCTCTCCTTGCTCAACAAATTGGGCGCAAGGAAATGTTTGAATACCCTCATGCTCCTCTATGTGGTGATGCAATTGTTCAATATCAATTGCCTTCGTCATTAATCAAAGCGCCATTATATTCAATAACAGCAGTAATTTTTACACCATCTTCCTCTGACAAAAACTTGGCGATATGGTAGCCGACATTACCTAAACCTTGAATGACACAGGTTTTACCATCCAGACTACCCTTCATATTGGCATTTTTTACATCTTCAAAATGGCGAAAAAATTGGGACAGATCAAATATAAGCAATTTGCTTTACATTTAGGCACACCTCAACCTCAGAATATTTAAATTCTGAAAAACTGTATTGAGT
>JAIVER010000306.1 GCA_023864145.1 Thiohalomonas sp.
TTCATGGGCTGTGAGAGTAATTTGCGTCATTGGATAATTTTGAGCTTCTTCTCTATGAAAATCAAGCATTTTCATAGGTCATGGGTATACAAGCATCATAAGTTAGGAGAGTCGACTTATATTAACAAAGAATGGGAAGCTAAAGAAGATCAACTGCAACAGCAGCTTGCATTAGTCAATGGCCCTAAAGATATCCGAGCTTATGAATACTCTGTTTTGGTGAGCAATTTAGAAGATGATATTGTCACTATTTTTCAACACTATCGAGACCGTGCTGATTGTGAAAATAATTTTGATGAATTAAAAAATCAATGGGGTTGGGGAGGTTATAGCACCCATCAAATAAAGAGCTGTCAATTCATGGCTCGAATGATTGCATTGATATGTAACTGGTGGAATTTATTTGTTCGATTAGGCATTCCAGACAAACACCATGAGGCAATTACCAGTCGTCCATTATTGCTCAGTAGCATTGGCAGATTGACTGAATATGGTCGTCAAAAGAAGATGCTTATTACCAGCACTCATGCTGATATTACGACATTAAAATCAACATACATCCGACTTGTCGACTTTTTTGATGAGCTTAAAACAACTGCGACGCAGTTAAATTACAATGAGTGCTGGAGCCTTATTTTGGCAAAGGCAATGGAGAAATTTAAGGTTAATCTGGGCTCTGATAATTATGTGGGACTGCCAGCTCCTTCATAGAACATAATGAGTCAGACTTTTAGGTTGTTTATGCTAAATTTTCCTTGCTGGCAGGGTTAACTGATTTTTTTAGGATAATCGACAACGCAATAATGGTACGTTCCAGTTCTACTTGATCAACCGTGATGGTACGGGCTTTTAGTTGCTCCTGTGTTTGACTCAAATGCTGGAATAAAATTTCTGCGGTATTTTCCTGAACACAATAGAGTGTGGGGCGAGATAAAGCATACTCTTGACTCATTTGAGTCACTGAACCATGTAACCCTTTGTTTGCCAATACCTTTGCGCTAAACTCTATTTCCTGGGAAGTCGTTAAATCAGTGTTGTGCAAGCCTGTCACGGGTATTGCTCCTGGATAAATTCTCTGGTAACAATATTATCTCAGAACACGGATTTGATGACTTCCTTTTTTATTGCTGAGCTCAGAAAACTGTAAAGCGGGGTTGAGCTATCCCTAATTTTCCAGCATAAGTGTCAACTTCTACCGCCTCAGAAAGTGGATTTCTAGTCGCTAAAGCCTGATCACCCGTTGGGTGATCAGATTTGGGTGGCAAAACCATCATTTCATCTTTGTTTTTCAAATACTTGTGATTTTAGCCTATTTTCAACTGATTAAAGTAGGTTGAACGCTTTTTTGGAAGTCTCAAGCACGACTGGATATTTAAAATTGCTCAACCTACCCGTGAACATATGAAGAAAGATGTCGCAGTTTACATGAGGTATTACAACCTTGAAAGGCTGCATACAGCGAATGGTGATGAGTCACCAATTAACTATGAAAATTCTCTAAAAAAAGTGTCCGGTTGGACTTGACCAGTACAAGCAGAGAGTCAGTTAATTGATCATTTAAAAGGCTATGAGCGTTCTCCTTTTGATCGGAGTATTGATGTTCGAGTGACCCGTCTGAGAAAAAAATTAGGCAATAATGATTATATACCCATAAAATAAAGAGCTCTCAATTTATGCCTCGAATGATTGTATTGATATGTAACTGGTGGAATTTATTTGTTCGATTACTCATTCCACACAAACACCATGAGGCAATTACCAGTCGTCCATTATTGCTCAGTAGCATTGGCAGATTGACTGAACATGGTCGTCAAAAGAAGATGGTTATTAGCAGCACTCATGGTGATATTACGACATTAAAATCAGCATACATCCGACTTGTCGACTTTTTTGATGAGCTTAAAACAACTGCGACGCAGTTAAATTACAATGAGTGCTGGAGTCTTATTTTGGCAAAGGCAATGGAGAAATTTAAGGTTAATCTGGGCTCTGATAATTATGTGGGACTGCCAGCTCCTTCATAGAACATAATGAGTCAGACTTTTAGGTTGTTTATGCTAAATTTTGGTTGCTGGCAGGCTTAACTGATTTTTTTAGGATAATCGACAACGCAATAATGGTACGTTCCAGTTGTACTTGATCAACCGTGATGGTACGAGCTTTTAGTTGCTCCTGTGGGGACAGATCAAATATAAGCAATTTGCTTTACATTTAGGCACACCTCAACCTCAGAATATTTAAATTCTGAAAAACTGTATTGAGTGGTGATTTTTTTAGTGCACGGCTCTGGTTGGTGGATAGCCAGTCATCCACTTTTTGGCCAGAAATGCATTCATGGGCAGAAGTCCCTTTGTAACGACCCTGCCTGCGTGTTTTTAGGTTGTACCAAGCTTTAAAAAGCTCTAGAAAATTCTGATTAACGCCTTTTCGCACATAGAGATAAGGACGTAACACTGAATTAAATCCTTCAATCGCACTGGATGCCCGATAACGATTTTCGAGTAAACCTTTAA
>JAIVER010000307.1 GCA_023864145.1 Thiohalomonas sp.
ACCGAGCATTGGAAAATCATTAGATTCTCGAATTAATGATAATTTCCAAGTGTTCGATCCTGCATTTTCAAGTTGATTGGGTATATAATATCAGCGGATATAATCAATGTTGAAATATTTATGGCTGACAGGCGTGATTATCGTGCTTGATCTCGCCAGCAAAGCCGTTGTCAGTCAGCATTTTAGTCTCTATGAAATAATGTCTGTGATCCCCGGTTGGTTTAATCTGACATTGGCTCATAACTCTGGTGCGGCATTTAGTTTTTTGGCAGATGAGTCAGGTTGGCAGCGATGGTTTTTTGCAGCAATAGCGTTAATTGTGAGTGCGATACTCTTTCTTTGGATAAAGCGCCTGCAAGAGCATGAGCGTTGGCTTGCTATTGCATTAGCGCTGGTACTTGGCGGCGCATTAGGGAATCTATGGGATCGCCTCACTTTGGGCTATGTCGTGGATTTCCTCGATTTTTATTACCAGAATAGTTCTCAAAGAGCCATGCACTGGCCGACATTTAATGTCGCAGACATGGCAATCAGTATTGGTGCTTTTATACTTATTATAGATCCACTTTTTACTAAAGATAAGCCTGACTCAGAGACATAATTCTAAGGGGTCGGAGTCCAATGGCTTAAAGCATGATCTTTAACTATTAATATCATACTTTTTGCCATTGGACTCCGACCCCGTATAACAAATCAACAAGGTATTATAGTGACAAATTCAAAGTTGGATTCAAATTCAGAAAAAAAAGTAGATGATAACAGCACTGTCAGTATTTATTTTAGTCTGACTCTGCCTGACGGCACCCCGTTTGATGCTACACAAGATGGTGAACCCATGACCTTTACTATGGGGGACAGTTCAATGATCCCGCCCCTGGAAGAAGTCATTCTGGGCTTATCAGTGGGCGATAAACAGCAAGTCAGCCTGGATCCTCGTGACACCTTTGGTTTTCCTGATGAAGAAAATAAACACTGGATGAATAAACCGGAATTTGATGAAGATATGGAGTTAGAAGAAGGCCTGATGATTGAGTTTGGTACGCCTGCAGGCGATCAAGTCCCCGGTATCATACTGGAACTCACTGAAGATAAAGTGCTGGTGGATTTTAATCATCCATTAGCAGGACATGAAGTGATTTTTTCAGTTGAAGTGATTGATATAAAATAATACAGTAGAAAAAAATGGTCACTATCGCTGATAATATATTATTGACAATAATGAGCATTAATCAGTTTATTTAACATCCTGTTAAATAATTACATCCATTTATACTGATACCCTGCAATAAAAATTCCATTTCAAGTTTTCATGTTTCTCAAATTTTTAAGATTTGAGAAACATACTCTGTGAAAGCAGATACTCCTTGCCTGTACTTTCTGATTTGAGTTTAACCTGTTGCAGTTGTTTCCTTACTTAAACTGCCATGTTCCTTCATCCTTGTTTTTCAAATACTTGTGATTTTAGCCTATTTTCAACTGATTAAACTAGGGTGAATAAGCTGTATATAAAGACTCAAAAAGAGACTCTGGAAAAAATTGAACAATTTGATCAGTTTGAAGTGGCCGCAAAATTGATCATTGAAGCTAAAAAAATCAGTTATTATACCCAATCAACTCATTTTTATGCAAGTTTTTGAGGTTTTTTGGCCACATTATTTCTCAAATAAACAGGGCTTACCTGTTCTGCGCTCACAGGCAAATTATTGGCTATTTCATTAAATGCTAAATAGGCAATATCTTTTGCGTTAGGATAAGATAATTCCTGCATTATTTCAGTAGAATAACAAGGTGCGGCACACTGACAGGCAATCGGGCTCAATTCTTCTGCATAGACTGACCAGCCGTTACCCACTAATTGCCAGTGTTTATCCAGCAGCAACAAATGATTAAGCAATTCACCTAATTGCTCTGGCTTTAAAACGTGTTCTGTACCCGTCAGAGTCATAAAGCCTTTATTCATTTCATAGGCAGCAAAGTAAATTTCATCCATTCTGGCATCATTAGCAACCAGTACTTTATTTGCCTGTTCAGGTGCATCATGATAACAGCCCTGAGCAAGTGCAGCCAAAGATGAAATTTGTGCCACAAGCAGGTCAGCACCATAAGCAATAGCCTGAACAACACCTGTAGCAACCCGAACTCCAGTAAAGGCACCAGGGCCACGTCCGAAAGCCAGCGTATCAATTTCCTTAATATCATAGCCAGCTTCATCTAAAACTGAATCAATCATAGGTAAAATTAATTGAGTATGCTGTCTGGGCGCCATCTCAAAGCGTTCAATACTGGAGAATTCCTGTTGGCTACCTTCTACTAAGGCAACCGAACACGCATTACTGGAGGTATCTAGAGCAAGTATTTTCATTCAATAACTTTCATATATACCCAATCAACTTGAAAATGCAGGATCGAACACTAGGAAATTATCATTAATTCGAGAATCTAATGATTTTCCAATGCTCGGTAAAATTTCATCAAAAAACTCATTAATTTTCTGTCGAAACTCTT
>JAIVER010000308.1 GCA_023864145.1 Thiohalomonas sp.
AAGAAAATAGCGGTTGATGAGTCGATTTATTTTATGGACGCGGTTCACCCCACACAAGCGACAAAAATCACTTCTGGCTGGATAAGAATATACCCAATCAAGTATTATTCTATCTATTGTGTAACTATTCAGTGTGTCAGTGTGTATTTCTAAATAGCGCTTGTTAAGCGCATGGTCACTCCTTTTTCTCACTTTGAGAACTCGGCTGCGCTCAAACAATCAAAGTCAGAAAAATAAGCAACCACAGGCTTTTTGAAATAATACGCTGAATAGTTACTCTATTGTTAACAAAAATATCAATCGTACAATATAAGGTCTTGCTCTGGATATTAGTCTATGAATATAAAAACAAAAATGTTACTGGGCTCTGGCATATTAACCATTGTTCCACTACTTGTTGTTACCATGCTTATCGGTTGGCAGTCGATTGACAAGGGTGAAAAAGCACTTCAGGAACAGGTGCACAATCGTCTTATTGCACTGCGTGATGACAAAAAATCTCAGATTAAAAATTATTTTAAAATAACCACTGACTAGCTTATCACATTTTCCAAAGAGCAGATGTTTATTGATGCCAGTTTATCGTTTAAAGATGCATTTACTAACTTCAATGATGAGTTCATAGATGAAACACCCGTTAGTGACTATAAAATTGCCTTACAAAAATTCTACCGGCAGGATTTTAATAAAGGCTTTACCCTAGTTTAATCATTGAGGCCTTTTTTAATTTCATCAAAATAAACCCGTTTGCGATAATTAATCAGGCCATTGGTAGAGGAATCATGATTTTCAACATCACCCGGTGTTGATAAGTCCTTCTGAATTTGACCAGCCAATACCTTGCCATACTCAACACCCCATTGATCATAGGAATTAATATTCCAGATAATCCCCTGCACAAAAACTTTATGCTCATACATGGCTAATATCGAGCCTAATGTTTTTGGTGTGAGTCGTTCAAAGATAATGGTGTTGGTTGGCTTATTACCATCAAAAACCTTATGTTGAATAACTTCTTCAATAGTTTCTTTGTCAAAGCCCTGATGCTTCATTTCATCCACTGCTTCAGCATATTTTTTACCCAGCATTAATGCTTTGGTTTGAGCTAAACAGTTAGAAAACAGTACTCTATGATGTAAGCCAAGGGGATTTTGACTTAAGGCAGGAATAAGAAAATCAGCAGGAACCGGTTTAGTACCCTGATGTAATAACTGGAAGAAAGCATGCTGTCCATTGGTACCTGACTGGCCCCAGATAATAGGCCCGGTTAAGTAATTGACTCGATGACCGCTACGATCAATGGTTTTACCATTACTTTCCATATCTAATTGCTGCAAATAATCCGGCAGACGCTCTAAATATTGGCTATAGGGCATAATCGCATGACTTTGCGCATCAAAGAAGTTGTTATACCAAATCCCTAATAAAGCCAGAATCACAGGAACATTTTCTTCCAGGGGGGTATTTTGGAAATGCTGATCCATTTCATAAGCCCCTTCTAGCAGTGATTCAAAATGATCCATGCCCAGATAGAGTGCGATGGTTAAACCCACTGACGACCATAAAGAATAACGTCCTCCGACCCAATCCCAAAACTCAAAGGTATTCGCTTCATTAATGCCAAATTTTTCAGCTAATTCAATATTGGTTGTTACGGCCACAAAATGTTTTTCTATGGCCTTTTCATTAGCAACCAGATCCATAAACCACTTCCTGGCAGTATAGGCATTAAGCATTGTTTCCTGTGTGGTAAATGTTTTAGAGGCAATAACAAATAATGTGGATTCCGGTTCAACTTGCTTTAAAGTCTCAAGCAGATGAGTGGCATCTGCATTGGAAACAAAATAAGCTTTTAAACCTCGTTGCGCAAAAGGCTTCATCGATTCACAAACCACATGAGGGCCGAGATCAGAACCACCGATACCAATATTGACAATACTTTTTATTCTGGCTCCGTTATAACCGCGCCACTCACCGGAACGTACTTGTTCAGAAAAATCTCTCATATGAGCTAAAACAGCTTTAACCTTAGGCATTACATTGCGGCCATCGACCCGAATCGCCTTATTAGAGCGATTTCTCAATGCCATGTGTAATACAGAACGATTTTCTGTGGAATTTATGGCCATTCCTGCCAGCATATTATCACGCCATTCTTCCACATTAGCCTGTCGCGCCAGGGCAAATAAAAGCTCCATAGTTTCAGCAGTCACCCGGTTTTTTGAATAATCTAACAATATATCATTCAAAGTGGTCGAAAAAGCCTCAAAACGCTGAGGTTCTTCAGCAAACATATCACGCATATGAACATCTTTTATCGTTTCATAATGTTCTTTCAGTTTAAGCCAGGCAGTTGATTCAATTAAATCATTCATAATTATCGAGTTCCTGAGAAATATTCAATAGAGACTTATACCCAATCAACTTGAAAATGCAGGATCGAACACTTGGAAATTGTCATTAATTCGAGAATCTAATGATTTTCCAATGCTCGGTAA
>JAIVER010000309.1 GCA_023864145.1 Thiohalomonas sp.
AGCTCCTTCATAGAACATAATGAGTCAGACTTTTAGGTTGTTTATGCTAAATTTTGGTTGCTGGCAGGGTTAACTGATTTTTTTAGGTTAAAGAACAAAAATTGATTCTAAAGTGATAAGTCTTATTTTTTAAAACGAATGTTTAATTCTTTCAGTCGTTCGGGGGTGCCAATATCCCACCAGCTGCCCTGATAAATTTCTCCTGAAACTTGTTGTGTCTCCATCGCTGTGCGTAACATAGGAGCCAGAGCCTGCTTGCCGGCCTCTATTGAGTGGAAAAAATCAGGATGATAGCAGGCAATGCCGCTAAAAGTATAACGCTGCATTGTTTTTAAATTTCTTGTTGAATTTATTTTTGAATTAGTTGTATCGAGCGGAACTGCAACTTGTTCGGAGACAAGATGATCGATACAATAAAAATCGCCATTAGTATTGTGCCCAGGATTATTAACCAAGACAAGATGTGCCATAATATCATTGCTTGAGCTGGAAGTTAGTAAGCGTTCACTTGTATTAATTAATTGTCTAAAAGGATAGTCAGTGAATACATCACTATTAACGACAATAAAAGGTTCATTATCAAATAAATGCAAGGCATGTTTAATACCGCCAGCCGTTTCCAGTACCTGTTGTTCACGACTGTATTGAATGTTTGCAGCATAGCTTGAACCATCACCCAATTGTGCTTCAATTTTTTCTCCCAGCCAGGCATGGTTAATAACCAGCTCAGTAATACCCGCTTTAACCAGTGCTTCAATATGATATTCAATCAGGCTTTTACCGGCAATCTGCAATAATGGTTTGGGGACTGTGTCAGTGAGAGGACGCATTCGTTCGCCACGCCCTGCAGCCAGGATCATGGGTTTCATTAATGACTTTCCACTCTTTTTTCATTATCTAAGCGTGTCAGCAATTGTAATAATGCCTCAAACTCAGAATAGCGGGCACAAACTTTAAAAAGATAATCCAGAGTTTGTGGTATATCATTAAGATAATTGCTTTTACCATCACGATAATTAAGACGACAAAAAATACCCACTACCTTCAACTGTCGCTGAATGCCCATCCAGTCAAACCAGCGGATAAAGTGTTCTTTATTATCTGTCTCCAGCAATTCTTCTCTGAGCAGCATCTGCCGGTATTGCTCTACCCATGCATACACTTTGTCATCTGGCCAGGCAATATAACTATCTCTCAGTAAAGACACCAGATCATAGGTGATCGGCCCGATAACAGCATCTTGAAAATCAATAACTCCAGGATTATGTTCTTCATAAAACATGAGGTTACGTGAATGATAGTCCCTATGCACAAATACCTGCGGCTGCTCTTGAGCTGACTCAATCAAACGCCTCATAGCCTGATCCAAAACAGCCTGTTCGGCAGCATTTATTTTTTGCTGACAATGGACTTTGATATACCAGTCCGGTAACAGATGCATTTCTGCTTTTAACCGGCTGGCATCATAATCCGCTAATTCAATCGTTTGTTTTTGTATAAACTGAGACATTCCCAGCTGCATGATGACTAAAGCACTCATGGCATCAGCATAGAGTTTATCTGCCCGCTCGCTACCTGATTCAGAATTCAACTTTGAATTCAACAATGATAAATATGCCGTATTACCTAAATCAGACATCATAATAAAACCAGAAGCTTCATTAACAGCATAGATATAAGGCACATGAATCCCTGTTGCTTCCAGGCGGGAGGCGAGATAAACAAAAGGCGCTATAGCTTCTTTTTCTAGCGGTGCATCCATTATAATAAAGGGCAGGCCTGCTGCTTGTGCAGCCACTGTATTATTGAAAACAACCCGAAAATAGCGTCTAAAACTGGCATCGTTGGATGCGGGCGTAAAACTATGAATATCAGCCTGAAGCTCTGTCTCCAGCCAATGTTTAATTTGTTCGATACGTTGCGGCATAAACCTTATATTTGACCCACTGAAATTAATCCTGAAATTTCAGTGACTGTAAACTGTCCACTCTATGCTGTCAACTCTCATAGAGTTATGAGAAACACATTTTTTGTTAATTAATACCAAAAAAAAACAGGATTATCACTATGTAATTAAAATTCATAGGATAGCTTTATTTGCATCATATCCTCATCACTATACTTGTCACCATCCGCTTTACGCTGATCGTTAACTTCACTATAGCCATCAGTGTGCTTCCATTCTGCTGACGGGCTTATATTGTCGATAATAGCGACAGAAATACTGGCTAACCAGGCTTTAGCGACTAGAAATCCACTTCCTAGGCGGTAGAAGTTAACACTTATGCTGGAAAATTACATATTGAATGGGATTCCAATGCCAAAGTCACTCCCATGAGGCAATTACCAGTCGTCCATTATTGCTCAATAGGGGACAGATCAAATATACCCATGACCTATGAAAATGCTTGATTTTCATAGAGAAAAAGATCAAAATTATCCAATGACGCAAATTACTCTCATAGCCCATGAAAA
>JAIVER010000310.1 GCA_023864145.1 Thiohalomonas sp.
CATTTCTAGAGCTGATTTTTCATGGGCTGTGAGAGTAATTTGCGTCATTGGATAATTTTGATCTTCTTCTCTATGAAAATCAAGCATTTTGATAGGTCATGGGTATATATTCTAATTTTTTGTTCGAATCCTGCAGCTATCTGGTCCTTTCTATTACAATATCTTCTAAATCATCTTTATTCTTTTTTAACGTCCTGACATAGTAAGTAAAGCGAATACTGACAATAATACCAATAATGATACTAATCAGACTGCCAAAGATCGTTGTTAAGCCTAGATCTCTTTGCGTATTTTCAAACAAGGCACGTGCATTGTCCATTGCATGCTTTGAACTTTCACTTTCATAGGCAGTGATTTCATCAAGGTGTTTTAGTGCTTCCACTTGATTGGGCGAGACTTTATCAATTAACAATTTACGTGCATCTATCGTACGCCCCTCCTGTATTAACCTAATCACCTCACGTTGTTCGGGTACCACAAAACGTGCATACTCTCGATGCACCTCTAATAATTGAGCTTTTTTATCCGATAAATTGGTTTCTAATAATTGCTTTCTCGTCACTAAAAAGTGACTTCCCAGTTGTTGAAAATCCATCAATAAACTATCCAGCTCAAAAGGATCTTCTGTATTGTACTGGTCAAGTCCAACCGGACACTTTTTTTAGAGAATTTTCATAGTTAATTGGTGACTCATCACCATTCGCTGTATGCAGTCTTTCAAGGTTCTAATACCTCATGTAAACTGCGACATCTTTCTTCATATGTTCACGGGTAAGTTGAGCAATTTTAAATATCCAGTCGTGCTTGAGACTTCCAAAAAACCTTCAACTACGCCATTATCCCAACAAGCTCCAACATCACCCATACTTGCTCCGATCCCATAATCACTCAGTAATTTTCTGTACCGCTTACTGGTATATTGAGAACCTCGATCACTGTAAAAAACAAGCCCAAAAGGTGGTTGCCTTAAGTTGCAGGCCATGATCATTGCTTTGCATATCAAGTCTCTTGTCATTCGTTTGCTGACCTACCAGGCGTACAATAACGGAGCGAGTACAAATCCATTACAACAGGCAAATACATCCAGCCTTCACCTGTTTTTAAGTAGGTAATATCTCCGGCCCAAATATGATTAGGCGCAAGAGGATCGAAGTTCTGATTAAGCAAATTATCCGCCACCTCATCATTATGATTTCTTTTAGTGGTTACTTTGTATGCAATGCGTTGAGTGACTTTTAATTTCAACTTTTTCATAAGGTTGCGTACTTTGTAACGACCAATTTGAAAGCCTTCTTTACGTAATTTTTTCATCATTTCACGGCTACCTAAGCTATTTCGACTTTGCTTAAACAGCTCTTTCATACGACGATACAGGTGCAGCATTTCTGCACTGATCAGCTGACCTGGTCGTTTTTTCCAGGCATAATAAGCTGATGTACTGACACGCATAACCCGACATAAAATACTTACCGGGAAATGGGGTGATTCGTCTTTGATAAAGTCAAATTTTACTTCATTTCTTTCGCGAAGAAGGCACTGGCCTTTTTTAAAATCTCTTTCTCCATGCGTAAAGTCTTATTTTCTTTACGTAGATGTTTAAGCTCTTCTCGTTCATCTTCTGACAATGATTTACCCTCAAGCTGTGATTCTAATTTTTCTTTCCAGCGATACAGGATATTACTGGCTATTCCCAGTGATTTAGCCGCATCTGGAACTGAGTAGCCTTGCTCTCTAACCAGAGCTACTGCTTCTTCTTTAAATTCTTTGGAATATTGTTTGTATGTTCTTTTCTGTCCCATTCTTGCACCTCAATAAGTGATTGTTATTATCTCTTATTAAAGTGTACGGTTCCATTAGACCACAACAAAGATTTTTAATTGACACAAATAATAGTGATTAACAAGACACTACTGCATTTATAGTTAAGAGTTTAATCTGAAACTGCATTTTTAGTTTTTTGCCAGGTCTCATCAGAAAATTCTTTAGTGGCTTCCCATGCTTCACCAGAACCTTCCTTGGTTGCTTCCCATGCCTCACCAGAGCCTTCTTTTGTCGCTTTCCATACTTTTTTAGACGTCTCTTTTGTTGCATCCCATGTTTTACTGGAAGTGCTCTTTATACTATCTCCTACTTCTTCCCAGGAGATTCCTTCTGCTGACAATAGTGATGAGCTTAATAATAAAACCGAAAATAATATCATTTTTTTCATATTTTTACCCTATTATGTAATTTCCTAACCGTCTGTCCAAGACAACGACTAGATACCGTAATCAAGTTTATAGACAACAAAAGTGACAATAAGTGCACAAATTAACATCCATATATACCCAATCAACTTGAAAATGCAGGATCGAACACTTGGAAATTATCATTAATTCAAGAATCTAATGATTCTCCAATGCTCGGTAAAATTTCATCAAAAAACTCATTAATTTTCTGTCGAAACTCTTTAGGATTGTGAAAAAAATGA
>JAIVER010000311.1 GCA_023864145.1 Thiohalomonas sp.
ACACCTCAAATCAGCTTGTTACAAATAATTTGTTAAAGAACATTTGAAAAAAACAGGTCACTCAAGGGTGAGCTGTCGCTCTAAACTTTAGATTTTAAGTAACTCAAAAGAGAAATAATAGCAGAAATAGAATTTTTCTGCCTATTTTCTTATTTTTTAAAACTATTTTTCTTTGCATGATCCAGCTATAGCCGGGTGCAGTCTTATAAATCACTCTAAACTAAGTTAGAATACCCGCTCCAAAAAGAATTCAATATAACTCTATACATAAAATTGGTGACATAATCATGAATTTACATGAGTATCAGGCGAAACAAGTGTTCGCTGACTATGGCATTCCCGTACCTTCTAATCGAACTATTCGTTCGGTTGATGAAATAGAGCAGGCGGTCAGTGAACTCGGCGGTAGTGAGTGGATGGTTAAAGCACAGGTACATGCTGGCGGCCGGGGCAAGGCCGGCGGTGTAATCAAAGCTCAATCAATTGATGAGATAAAAGCATTTGCAGAAAAAATGCTTGGTACTAACCTGGTCACATTTCAAACAGATGCTAAGGGACAGCCGGTTAATACCTTGTTAATTGAAGTACCCAGCTCTATTGCCCGTGAACTTTATATAGGTGCTCTGGTTGACAGAGCATCACGACGAGTTACTATTATGGCTTCAGAAGCCGGTGGTATGAACATTGAAGAACTGGCTGCCACCAATCCGGAAAAAATAATTACTTTGCCTATTGAGCCAATTAATGGCCTGATGCCTAATCAGGTGCGTGAAGCAGGTTTTGCCATGAATATTCCTCCGGCACAGCAAAAAGGTCTGATGAAAGTCATGCAGGGTATCTATCAGATTTTTATGGATAAAGATGCCTCTCAGGTTGAGATTAACCCGCTGGTGATTACCGGTGATGATCTCATCATGGCCTTAGATGCCAAAATCTCATTGGATAATAATGGGCTGTATCGTCATAAAGATATGCAGGCCTTTCATGATGCTTCTCAGGAAGATGAAAAAAAAAATCTTGCCAAAGAATTTGAGCTGAACTATGTGCCGCTGGATGGTGATATCGGCTGTATGGTCAATGGTGCCGGTCTGGCAATGGCCACCATGGATATCATTAAAAATAATGGTGGTGATCCGGCTAACTTTTTAGATGTTGGCGGCGGTGTGACTAAAGAGCGGGTCGCGGAAGCATTAAAACTCATTTTATCTAACAGCAAGGTTAAAGCCATTCTAATCAATATCTTTGGTGGTATTGTGCGTTGTGACCTCATTGCTGAGGGCATTATCGCTGCCGCTAAAGAGGTGGCATTAAGCGTACCAATCGTGGTTCGACTCGAAGGCACGAATGTTGAATTAGGTCGTGAATTGTTAGAACAAAGTGGTTTGGACATCATCTCCCGAGGTAATTTTACGCAGGCTGCTGAAGAAGTTGTTAAGGCTGCCGCCGCACACACAGGAGCCAATGTATAATGTCGATTCTCATTAATAAAGACACTAAAGTCATTTGTCAGGGATTTACCGGCCAGCAGGGAACATTTCACTCGGAGCAGGCAATCGCCTATAGTACTAATATTGTGGGCGGTGTCACCCCCGGAAAAGGCGGTCAGACTCATCTGGACAGACCGGTATTTAACACCGTAAAAGATGCAGTAAAGCAAACTGGTGCTGACGCCACCATGATTTATGTGCCTGCTGCCTTTGCTGCTGATGCCATTATGGAAGCCTCTAATGCCGGTATTAAAATCATTGCCTGTATTACCGAAGGCATTCCTGTTTTAGATATGCTTAAAGTAAAGGCCAGCTTACCGGATGATGTTTATCTTATTGGTCCTAACTGCCCGGGGCTGATCACTCCCGGAGAGTGCAAAATTGGTATTATGCCTGCTTCTATTCACCTTAAAGGCAAAATTGGTATTGTTTCCCGCTCAGGTACTTTGACTTATGAAGCGGTACACCAGACGAGTATCACCGGCTTGGGTCAAAGCACCTGTGTGGGTATTGGCGGCGATCCGATTCATGGTATGAACTTTATTGATTGTCTTGAGTTGTTTGAAAAAGATCCTCAGACTGAAGGCATTATCATGGTGGGTGAAATTGGCGGTACTGCTGAAGAAGAAGCGGCACAATTTATCAAAGATCATGTCACTAAGGCTGTGGTTGCCTATATTGCCGGTGTAACAGCACCTAAAGGTAAGCGTATGGGACATGCCGGAGCTATTATTGCCGCTGGTAAAGGCACTGCGGAAGAAAAGTTTAAAGCACTTGAAGCCGCAGGCGTGAGTATCACTCGCTCACCTGCTGAAATGGGTAAAACAATGCTGACAATTATGAAGTAAAAGAGGAGTTGGTAAGTTTATACCCAATCAACTTGAAAATACAGGATCGAACACTTGGAAATTATCATTAATTCGAGAATCTAATGATTTTCCAATACTCGGTAAAATTTCATCAAAAAACTCATTAATTTT
>JAIVER010000312.1 GCA_023864145.1 Thiohalomonas sp.
TTTCATGGGCTGTGAGAGTAATTTGCGTCATTGGATAATTTTGATCTTCTTCGCTATGAAAATCAAGCATTTTCATAGGTCATGGGTATAATGGCATTAAACGTATTAAAATACGTCCAACAGCCAATAAAAGCACCTTGCTGGTGGCCATAGAGCTAAAAACAAAAGAAATAAAAATGGAGGTGATGCTGCCGCCATTTACACGAATTACCGGTAAGAGTCATTCAGAAAAATTTGATCATTCATTGTTAGAGATTAAGTCTATTAGTTTCCAGTAATAGGGCTTTGTGTTACTATCACTGCATCTTTTTTTATTTTACTCATTAAGTCATTTTGTTAATTGTATGCCAGCCTTTTTGCGACAGTTTAAGCGAGTTCCGCATTGGGTTGCGGTCGATTATGCCTCTATTTTACATATACCGGACAGCACTCGTGAATGGCTTCTGGATAGCACCTCGCTGACTTTACGGATCAAAAATCATTGTCAGGCCAGGCGGATTGGGAAAATTTCTGTCAAACTCTTGCGACAAGGTATGGGGATTCCATCGAATGATGAAGTACAGCGCTTAAAATTAAGTCATCGTCGTTATGCGTTAATTCGTGAAGTATTGCTCTATTGTGGAGAGACTCCGGTGATTTTTGCCCGCACAGTGATCCCGATAAAAACCCTCACAGGGCCGCAGCGTCAGTTAAGTCATTTAGGCAATCGACCATTGGGTGAATTTCTTTTTGCACAACCGGCGTTACAACGAGATGCGATGGAAGTGGCGGCATTAAAAAACGGGCATCAATTGCATGATATTGCAGCGCATAGTCTAAACAAAGAAATTGATCAGGTTTGGGCAAGACGCTCGATTTTTCGCCTTCGCCATAAGCCGTTATTGGTTGCTGAAGTGTTTCTGCCGGATCTGCTTTAGATAGCAATGATTGTTAATAAATGCCCTTGATTAATGACTTCTAACTTAATAAACTTATGTTTTTGACTAAAGAACGTTTATATCAATATTATTTACTCATGAGAATGGACCGGCCCATTGGTACCTGGCTGCTCTTATGGCCTACTTTTTGGGCTTTATGGATTGCTGCGCAAGGAATTCCACCGATGTTAATTATGCTTGTTTTTGCTCTGGGTGTTTTTGTTATGCGTTCTGCCGGTTGTGTGATAAATGACTATGCCGATCGAAATATTGATAAACACATTGAGCGTACTAAAAACCGTTCAATCACTTCTGGTCATGTTTCTCCTCGTGAAGCACTTGGCTTGTTCTTTGTGTGTATCTTCATTGCTTTTATACTGGTTTTATTTTTAAATCTCTATACCATCCTGTTAAGTTTTATTGCACTTTTATTAGCCGCAATTTATCCCTTTATGAAACGCTATACCCATTACCCTCAAATTGTATTAGGTATAGCATTTAGCTGGGCTATACCGATGGGCTTTGCCGCACAACTTGGTACAATCCCCGAAGTTGCCTGGATATTGTATGCGGTGACCATTTTATGGATTGTGAGTTACGATACGATGTATGCCATGGCAGACAGAGAAGAAGATTTAAAAATAGGGGTTAAATCAACCGCTATTATTTTTGCTGAAAATGATCGATTAATTATTGCTCTGTTACAACTCACCTTTACAGCAGGTATGTTTTACGTTGCATGGCTGGTAGAAGGTGGTTTGTTTTTCTATCTGGGTATTGTTTTTTCTATGGTGTTGTCCATCTATCACCAATATTTAATTCGTCACCGGGAGAACAAAAAATGTTTTCAGGCTTTTTTAAATAATCACTGGCTTGGAATGGTTATATTTGCGGGTATCTTTATTGACTTTCTACTGCCGGAACTCTGAGATAAAGCGCTCAGAGTTATTTCAGCACTTTATCTTAAAACAAGAAATAGAGCAGAATCTCCCCCACGAATATTAAGTGCTATGCTTTTATTGGTCTTATTCTTCGCTAATTTTTTTAAATCATTTATTAAGTGAACGCTTTGTCGGTTAATAACGATAATGAGATCATTTCCCCGTAAGCCGGATTGCCAGGCAGGGGATGCTTTAGTGACTTCTTACCAGTACGCCTTGATCATTGGCATGTTGGGCAAAGTGAGCACCTTCTAAAGCAGGGTATATACCCATGACCTATGAAAATGCTTGATTTTCATAGAGAAGAAGATCAAAATTATCCAATGACGCAAATTACTCTCACACCCCATGAAAAATCAGCTCTAGAAATGCAACATAAGCATTCTAGAAATGGAAAAGAACGAGATAGAATCAAAGCCATCCTACTTTGCTTTGAAGGCTGGAAGGTTCCCATGATCGCTCAGGCTTTAAGAATTCATGAAACCAGCATATTACGTCACATTAAAGGCTACAAAGGCTCAGAAAAGCTAAGCACTAAAAGTGGCGGCTCGTCTAGTAAACTTTCTGTAGAGCAAACAGAACAATTAATTGCTCATTTAACAGAC
>JAIVER010000313.1 GCA_023864145.1 Thiohalomonas sp.
TCTCGTTCTTTTCCATTTCCAGAATGCTTATGTTGCATTTCTAGAGCTGATTTTTCATGGGCTGTGAGAGTAATTTGCGTCAATGGATATTGAAGATCTTCTTCTCTATAAAAATCAAGCATTTTCATAGATCATGGGTATATACTAAATAATTGCTTTAAAAAAGTGAGTATTATTCATTTGCTATTCGCATCAGGATGCAGTTATTTAGTTCGAAAAAAGTTCAGCCAGCTTCTCACCCGGCTGCTCTGCCCGCATAAAAGATTCACCCACTAAGAATGCATTGACCTGATGTTTCTTCATTAGTGCCACATCTTCGGGTAAATGAATAGCGCTTTCTGTTACCACAATTCGATCATCAGGGATCATGTCCAATAGTTCAATAGTGGTATTTAATGTGGTTTCAAAAGTCCTTAGATTGCGATTATTAATACCTATTAAACGAGTTGGTAGTTTTAATGCTCTTTGTAATTCTTGCTGATCATGAACTTCAACCAGGACATCCAGTTTAAGCTCATGGGCTACAGCGGCAAACTCGCTCAATTGAGTATCGCTCAAACAAGCAACAATTAATAAAATAGCATCTGCAGCAATTAAACGTGCTTCATAGATCTGATAGAGATCGATGACAAAATCTTTGCGTAACACGGGCAATTGAGAGGCATTACGTGCTTGCTGTAAATAGGGATCACTACCCTGAAAAAAATCAATATCTGTTAACACAGAAAGACAAGCAGCTCCTCCCTGTTCATAGGATTGAGCAATTTCAGAAGGGATGAAATTTTCTCGTATCAGCCCTTTACTCGGTGATGTTTTTTTTATTTCAGCAATAACAGCAGACTGACCTGAGCTGATTTTATTTTCTATGGACTTTACAAAGCCTCTTACCTCAAACGCCTCGTTATTATTTCTATCAGCCAGCTCCTTAATCATCAGTTGCAACGATTTAGCTGCACATAGCGCATCAACCTCTTCACGCTTACGGTTAAGGATTTTAACTAAAATATCAGGCGGATTTTCTTTATTCATATTTATTCATTGCTTTTAATTTTTTGGGGCACTGATTAAAGAAACAACATGAGAGTACTATTCTTACGCACCAGTTTACATAGTACATTTAGTTTCAAAGTTAGCTTATTTGTAACTATTCAGTGTGTATTCCTAAATAACGCTTGTTAAGCCCATGGTCACTTATTTTAACTCGCAAATGATTTCGTCACCTTAACTAGTTGTGCTAATTTTTCTTTTGCTGCACCGGATGCAATAGCCTGTCTTGCTTTTTCAACACCGTCTTCAAGTGTCTGGCTCAGACCGGCACAATAAATTGCAGCTCCGGAATTAAGCGTCACAATATCTCTGGCAGCACCGGCTTTATCATTTAACACATTCATTACCATTGCTAACGATTCTTCTGCACCATTCACAGTGATATCTTCAATACTGCCCCGAGTCATTGAAAACTGTTCTGGTGTAATAGTATAGTGCGTTATCTCACCCTTGTTTAACTCACAGACAAAGGTTTCATCGGCCATACTGATTTCATCCATACCATCAGCAGAGTGAACCACCATGACGTGCTCACTGCCTAAATTTTGCAGTACTTTTGCTAAGGGTTCAAGCCATTGTTCAGCATACACACCCAGCAATTGATTCGGTGCACCGGCGGGATTAGTCAGAGGTCCTAATAAGTTAAACATGGTTCTGATAGCCATCTCTTTACGAGGAGCAATGGCATGTTTCATGGCACTATGATGCAAAGGTGCAAACATAAAACCAACACCAATTTCCTTAATACATTGTTCAATATGCGCGGAGCTGATATTTAAGTTAATACCGGCCGCCTCAAGAATGTCAGCACTACCAGAAGTACTGCTCACAGAACTATTACCATGTTTAGCAACCTTAGCACCCGCTGCAGCAGCAACAAAACAGGATGTTGTAGAAACATTAAAGGTTTGCAAACCATCACCACCTGTGCCAACAATATCAATAATATGCTGAGCATCGACATGGACCGGCATGGCTAACTCACGCATCACATTGGCTGAAGCTGTCAGCTCATCAACGGTTTCACCCTTCATGCGCAAAGCAACCAGCAATGCGGCAATTTGCGCTGATGTCGTTTCACCCGTCATGATCTGGCGCATGATATTTTCCATATCCAGAATATTAATATTCTGACCTTCTACTGCCTGTGCAATGGCTTTTTTAATATCCACGTTTTAAATCCTCAGGTATTTTTTTACAGTAAACTAAATAAGTGTTCTAAAATAGTGATCATTCTTCATTTACTATTCGCATCAGAACCTATCATTCATTATTGGGCTCATATTGGCATAAAATCACCAAATAATAAATAATAGGTTCTGATGCTCCGTGTATACCCAATCAACTTGAAAATGCAGGATCGAACACTTGGAAATTATCATTAATTCGAGAATCTAATGATTTTCCAATGC
>JAIVER010000314.1 GCA_023864145.1 Thiohalomonas sp.
CTCCTTCATAGAACATAATGAGTCAGACTTTTAGGTTGTTTATGCTAAATTTTGGTTGCTGGCAGGGTTAACTGATTTTTTTAGGTTGAAGGACATTGAGTATCTTCGACACTGCATAAAACGGCAATGCAACCATAAAGTTTTCACTAAGCGTCTTTTTCCGGTCTGGTATAGCCTTTAGAAAAGAAAGAGGAGTCACGAGGGGTGTAAGGGATATAATCACCGGGTTCAACAATACTTCTTTCGAAATCTTCATGGGCCATTAATAAAGAAATTTGCTCTAGTTTACGACCGACCGGGACTTCAACTGATAAAATTTGGACTTTCTTGATAAAGATGTCCACATCATTTGGTAGTTCTCTCCAATATCCCTGACTGCGAGCCCACTGAAAAATTTTTGCACTTTGTTTGGCGTCAGCGACATCAACAACAGGACCTAAAACAATGTTACGATAAGTGTTATTACTTTGTAATCCACAATGTTTTGTATCATTACAAAGATAATAATTTGCTGACATTGCTGAAAAAGATGGCATTATCAACGCAATCAGGGTGATATTTTTTAATGTTCGAGGCATTTGTTTACTCTTTAATTATTGTTGATAATGTACTAAATTGCAGAAGTCTTAAAATTGATGCACGACTCATAGCAAAAACCGTCACTAAATTAGAAAGAAACATAATATCAGAGTGGATTAATGTGTGGAATGCTGTCAAAGCCCTACCTTGTAGGGCAACCTTTATAAAATGAGAAGCTGAAAATATTAATCATTATTTATCAATACCTTAAAGCGCCACAAAAAGAAGTGATTTTAATGATTTGTGAAACAAGTCACATAAAGGAGGGTATGGAAAGCAATAAGGAGCCTGGAAAGATTTCACGGCTACTTAATGGCGATGGTGTAATGCAAGTTAAAAGTGTCCTATGTCCCAATTGCGGCCCCCATTATGTTAAATTGGCGACTCTCAAATGCTCTGAATTGCCTGAAAACAATAGTTTCAAGACGTTAAATGCATCAAAAAAGAAAGGAAAGGGGTCAGTGCCCTTTTAGCTCTTTTTATACTTAACTGGACTTTCCCTTTTTATTTGGTATCAAAAACCTTAAAAGGGTACTGTCCCTTATTCTTTGCCGTGCCAGGCAGTAAAATGGGCTTTGCTATGGAATTAATCCTAGCACCAAAGATTCATGACTTAATGAAAAAAGCTAAGAGCTAAGTCATAGGGCTAGCATAGCACTAAACGCTCTATCTCTAAGGTCTAATATCATTTATACCCAATCAACTCCCGCTAAAACAGGTGAACTTTGACTGTACATTTCATTGAGTGCAGCGACTTTGATTAATGAGAAATCAACCGTGTTATTAAATTGTCTTGCCTTCTCCTGTGCTTCAATAAGCAAGGGCTGAATACTCCCAAAGGAACGAGTGATACCAGGATAAATGATGGGAATCAGATCTTCTATGGCACGGATGCTATTAGGTGCCATAATCGACAACGCAATAATGCTACGTTCCAGTTGTACTTGATCAACCGTGATGCTACGGGCTTTTAGTTGCTCCTGTGTTTGACTGAAATGCTGGAATAAAATTTCTGCGGTATTTTCCTGAACACGATAGAGTGTGGGGCGAGATAAACCATACTCTTGACTCATTTGAGTCACTGAAGCATGTAACCCTTGGTTTGCCAATACCTTTGCGCTAAACTCTATTTTCTGGGAAGTCGTTAAATCAGTGTTGTGCAAGCCTGTCACGGGTATTGCTCCTGGATAAATTGTCTGGTAACAATATTATCTCAGAACACGGGTTTGATGACTTCCTTTTTTATTGCTGAGCTCAGAAAACTGTAAAGCGGGGTTGAGCTGTCCCAAAAAATTCTTTAATAGCATACTGAATTCCGCGTCCTGTTGCTTCAATACGTCCCTGAATACCACCATGATGGACAGGTTTTCCGGTAACACACAGGCGACATAGTTAATATCATCAGGATGTAGATGTTTATAAGTATCCGCCATCCATGACATCTCTCTTTGTCCAGTACCAATGTCAGGAACCGGCACATTCGTTGAGGGACTTAAAAAACCTTTACGAATCAGTTCTAAAGTAAAACGACGAGTGATCATCTCCATTTCATCTCGGGAATACTGAGACGGGTCAATTAATAAGGCCCCTTTTGAGCCGCCAAAGGGAACATCGAGGATCGCACATTTATAGGTCATCAAAGCAGCTAACGCTTCAATCTCATTTTGATCGGCATAAGCTGCATAGCGTATACCTCCTTTATACCCAATCAACTTGAAAATGCAGGATCGAACACTTGGAAATTATCATTAATTCGAGAATCTAAGGATTTTCCAATGCACGGTAAAATTTCATCAAAAAACTCATTAATTTTCTGTCGAAACTCTTTAGCATTGTGAAAAAAATGATTATTTCTCACCTTTTCATTCAT
>JAIVER010000315.1 GCA_023864145.1 Thiohalomonas sp.
ATGGGCTGTGAGAGTAATTTGCGTCATTGGATAATTTTGATCTTCTTCTCTATGAAAATCAAGCATTTTCATAGGTCATGGGTATATATTTGATCTGTCCCAATTAAAGTAATAAATGATAGTCCGTATTAATCCGGATAACCCGCTCTACTTCTCATCGCTATTAGAATAAGTGGCACATAAGCCAGGGCAATAGCTATAATTAAAAGCTGGCTATGGTTATGAGCCAGCCAGGCCAGAGGTAAGAGCCAGCATAAATTAATCACTAATACCCCAAGGGTCACCCGTTTATGTCCAAAACGCCGGGATAGGATTTGATAGCAATGACTTCGATGTGCTTCATAGACTTTATCACCACAAAATAAACGTACCAGTAATGTATAGGTAGCATCGGTGATAAAAACCGCCAACAGGATCAGCCAGATAAGAAAATTCAGACTACCATCATTAGCGGTTATGAGTGAGAAGGCAGCAATTAATATTCCCAGAAAAGCACTGCCGACATCACCCATAAAGATTTTTGCCGGCGGCCAGTTCCAGATAAAAAAGCTAAAGAGTATTGCCAGTAAAGCCAGTAGTAATTCAATAGGTAAACCTATTGTATCTGCTTGAATGGTATTCAAAAAAAGTAATAAACAAGCACTACCTATCACCGCCATTGCTTCAACTGTAGCTATACCATCAATGCCATCCATAAAATTATATAAATTCAACAGCCAGACCAGATAAAACAGGCTTATCCCCCATAAAAGGATCAAAAACAGCAGATTATCCTGATTACCCCAGGGAATAATACCCAGCCAGAAACAGCCCCATCCAGCAGCAGCAAAATGAACTAATAAACGATAACGTGCAGGAATATGATCATGATCATCAATAAAACCAATCACTGCGATACTCAACAAACCCATAAGGCCAATAAAAACAGATAAATCCAGACGCTCCTGTAAAAAAAAGACAATGAGTACGGTATAAAAGCTGACAACAATCGCCAGCCCACCACCTCTTGGTGTAGGAATCGTATGAGAACTACGCTCATTAGGTGTATCAATAATATTATTTTTTAAGGCGAGCTGCCTGACAAAATAAGTCAAACTAAAAGAGAGGATAAATGAAAAAAAAATAATCAGGCTGTCCATAATTCAACCGACCACCTTTTTCACTGTGTTAGCAATTCCTGACTGAACAGAAACAACTGCCTGCCAGCCTAAAAGTTGCTCATTTTTAGCAATATCAACCTGTAAAGAGCCAAACAGACGTTCATATTCTGCTTTACGACCCCGTATAAACGTCATGAATTTAATTAAACCTGCCGGCAGATAAAATAAGCGACTTTTTTTATCCAGAGGCTGAGCTATATAGTCAAACAATTCAGAAGTCGATAAATCCTGACCATCACTGACAAGAAAAACTTCACCTACTGCTTCTGGATGAGTAAGACAGGTCTGAATTAATGAACATAAATTTTCAATGTTCACCAGGCTGCGAGCATTGTTAATACCGGCCAGCGGCAGAGGAAGTGATTTATCCAGTAGTTTAATCAAGCGATTGAAATTATCTTTTACTTCCGGGCCGTAAACTAACGGCGGGCGAATGATCACCACTTCAAGCCCGGTTTCTTTGCCCAAAGCCAATAATTGTTGTTCTGCTTCAAATTTAGATACCCCATAAGGATCTCGTGGATTAGGCTGATCGTCCGCGTAAAAAGGCTTATTAGTCGTCTGCCCACCATTCACTTTGATTGAAGTTAAATAAACAAAACGTTTTACTCCTGATGCCACCGCCTGCCTTGCCATATTCATACTACCTTCGGTGTTCACTGCACGAAAAGCGGCCAGAAAACCAGCCTCAGTCTCCTGCATAACATGAACTCTGGCAGCCAGATGTACGACACTATCAACAGCAGTTAGCGCTGTTTTCCACTGAGTTTGAGCATCAATATTGCCCACTGCGAAGTATTTTTTTGTATTTAAGGAAATATGTTCGGGCAAACAACGGTAAGTAGACATACAGTCAAAACCATCTTCTGATAATGATTGGGTGAGAAATTGACCAATAAAAGCATTACTACCAGTAATTAGAACCTTTGACACAAAAAATATCCTACTTATAGCTATCTTAAAACTACATAGTCTATAACAACCTTCTTATTTGAACAAATATTGAAAGAATCTATATTAAGGTAAGTTTAAAATTTAAGATAAATATTTATGACGAGCCCATTGATAGGTTTTAGTGAAAAAAAGGTGGGTCATTTGAGAATCAAGCTATTTTATAAAATGCAATATCGATTATATCAATTAGAAAGCCATGCCAGGTAATACTCAGATTTTCTATTTCCTGGAGAATTTCTTGTTTATTATATACCCAATCAACTTGAAAATGCAGGATCGAACACTTGGAAATTATCATTAATTCGAGAATCTAATGATTTTCCAATGCTCGGTA
>JAIVER010000316.1 GCA_023864145.1 Thiohalomonas sp.
CTTTGATTCTATCTCGTTCTTTTCCATTTCCAGAATGCTTATGTTGCATTTCTAGAGCTGATTTTTCATGGGCTGTGAGAGTAATTTGCGCCATGGGATAATTTTGATCTTCTTCTCTATGAAAATCAAGCATTTTCATAGGTCATGGGTATATATTCTAAGATTCTTAGTAAGTCGGAGTCAAATGGCATCTTCTACTGAGTGTTGCTTGAGTTCAGTGTTTGTGGCATTTGACTCCGCACCCTAATAATCAAGTATCAGCCCACATTTGTACCAGTTTGATATAAGTGATATCAACTCCCTGTGTCTCTTCAGCCTTTGGATTTTCTCTGAGCATTTTTTCTCTTGCCTGCCAAAGCTCATAAAGTACCTCACGTTTATTGGCATCCTGTATCATACTTTGTGCCCAGGTGACGCATACAAGGCGTTCTCCTGATGTTACTTCATCCACATAGTGCCAACTGGTTGAAGGGTAAATAATGGCACTACCGGCCTTTAATCTCGCTCTGTGTTCACCATATTTGGTAACAATGACAAGATCACCACCTTCATATTCATCAGGATCATTAAGAAAAATAGTAGTAGAGAGATCAGTGCGATACATATTAGGCATTTGTCCCATTATTGGATTGTCAATATGAGCTCCATAGCCCATACCCTTACGATAACGGGCTAAAAAGGGAGCACCGATTTTTTTCATCATTACAGCTGCTTTATAGGTTTCGTTATTGATCAGACTGCCCATCAGAATATTATTTAATGACTGCATTTGCTGTGAATTATCCTGAATTAATTCTTCATTATTTTTCACGTTCCGAGCTACATATCCGGCGGATATTTTTCCATCGACAAAGTTTGCCTGTTTTAACACAGCTTGTATGGATTTTAATTGCTGGGGATTTATCACATCAGGAATTTCGATTAACACAACACAGTACTCCCTATTAAACTAATGAATATGTTTTCCAGTTTATCAGGGATATTGATCTTTATTCAACTACCCCCATGTTATTTATTCATATTCAATCGAACATTTATAAGCTGAGCTTGTGTTATGAGATGAAACATTATAAATGTTGTGATCCTATTTATTTTTTTTGAGATGAGGCAGGTATGATAAGAGTTTTAAATGTCGTTATTGATGGTCAGATGTCTAGTGTTAATGTTGAAGAAGATATGCTTTTATCGGGTTCACCATTATTTAATAAGATGGATGAAGATATGAATAAAGGCTGGACCCTGAGTAAGGAATTTGTTGCAAACCCGAATATTACTCAGCGTTGTCAGATTGTTGGTGATAAATTATTAACTGCCATTGAAGATGAAAATGAACAGATGAAAACCATGATGACGGGCTATATATTATCTCGTGTACCCAATATTATGACTATTCATATTGATAATACCGGTGAAATTTTTGAAACTCAAATCGAACTAGCTCCTCAATAGCAATTATTAATATCGGAACTAATTATTATGAGAATGAAATCAAAATGGGGTAAAAATGCTAAGCAGCGTACGGTTGCTGACAATGCCAGTGCCGCAGCGTTTATTGCCTGGCGTATTGCACAGGATGCCTTACTGGATCTTGAAAATGAGCAATATCAAACGGATAGTCTGAGCCAGCGTATGGATGTTATCGTTGAGTTCGTGATTTTTCTAGCCCACCTGGCTGATCGTATTACCTATGAACGTATGTCGCCCGAAGAGAGAGAAGAATTTGTAGTCACTATGGTCAAACATCTGGCCAGAACCCATCAGGCCAGTATGGAAGAAATTGACGGAGTAAAAGATTATAAGGAAAATTTTATTAACCTGGTGAATGAACGTATGTCTGATTATGCTGATATGCCCTATGACGATGGGGAGCCCAGCTTTGTTATTAAACGTTATCTTGGTAGTAAAGTTCAGGCTGTAATGGGGGAACACTTTAACAAATGGATTGAGACTCAGGTTCTTGAAATTAATGCGCCTAATGCGATCGAGCATTTAAATAAGGCAATAAATGATCTGTATAAGCCTGCATTTTAATGCAGGCGAATAATCAATCCTTCGCTAAAATCTATCCAGGCTTATTCTAAAAGCTTTATCGGAATCAATCCTAATAATTTTTCTCTATTCAGTGCCAATTTCTTAATGATCAATGTTAGTTCACAATTATTTGTCTTTCTAACGTTGATAATGCGCTGTACCAGGTACACACTTAGTATATAGTATAAACAATGTAAAAACCATCAGAATCAGAAAAAATAAGTAGTTACAGATTTTTAAATTAATACGTTGAATGGATGCAATGATTTCTGAAAGAGATAACTCATTCTAACTAAGCTATTCTTGATTAATATTGTAATATTCTAATGCATATTTGTGTTGATTGTATTTGTTTTTAAGCTACTATACCCAATCAACTTGAAAATGCAGGATCGAACACTTGGAAATT
>JAIVER010000317.1 GCA_023864145.1 Thiohalomonas sp.
GATTTTTCATGGGCTGTGAGAGTAATTTGCGTCATTGGATAATTTTGATCTTCTTCTCTATGAAAATCAAGCATTTTCATAGGTCATAGGTCATGGGTATAGGTATGTCACAGATCAAAACGGGTGATAAAATTCTCGTCAATGGTACTCTGGGCGATCATGCTACTGCTGTTATGCTGGCACGCGAGCAGTTTGGTCTCAAAGGTGATCTGCAATCTGATGCACCCTCTCTGTTAGCCTATACTTAATCATTATTGTCTCTGGAAGGACTGCGCTTTATGCGCGATCCTACTCGTGGAGGACTGGCTTCAGTGTGTAATGAAATTAGCCGAGCCATCAAGCAGGAAGTGCATTTATTTCAAACAGAGATACCAATACATGATCAAGTAGAAAGTGTCTGTGAGATTTTAGGCTACGACCCGCTTTATCTTGCCTGTGAAGGTCGAGTGGTTGCTGTCATTGCCGAAGAACAGCCACTTGAGATATGGCAGGCAATAGAAGGTGGAGAAAATGCTAGTATTATTGGCGAAATCAAAGCCGGCGATGCTTATGTTGTTTTACAAACAGAGCTGGGAGGAGAACGTTTTCTCGAAGAACTGGAAGATGATCCATTACCAAGAATTTGCTAAACTACTAGTATAGTATCAAATCAATATCTACAGGTTTACATATGTCAGTAAAAGAAGTTAAAATAAGTATCAAAGGGCTGAAAATTGGCATGTTTGTCTCTCGACTTGATCGTCCCTGGATTGAAACACCTTATCTGATGGAAGGCATGTTGATTGATTCTGAAGATGACATTCTGAATTTGAGTAAACTCTGCAGTTATGTTTATGTGGATGTAGAACAGGGGCTTTTGCCTAAAACACGTTATTGGGCGGTGGGCAATGAAGATGAGATGACCTTGTCTAATGAGGGTGCACCTGAAAGAGAGGAAGCTGTTGATAATGAATACAGCAAATATAGACAATGCGTTTATGAAATCAGCACTGAACTTCAGGAAGAATTAAAAACTGCAAAAATAGTTTACGATGATGTCAGTAAAAAAACTGAAGAGATTTTTAATGACCTCAAAAAAGATAACAAATTAGATGTTATTTCCCTAAAAAATGGCATCAAAGCCGCAGTAGACAGTATTATTCGTAATCCATCAGCTTTAATGCTCCTGCTGCAATTAAAAAAATCTGATAATTATAGCTATTCACATGCCCTGGGTGTCTCAGTCTGGTGTGCCCAGTTTGGTCGTCATCTCGGTCTCAAACACAGTGATATTGTGGCACTGGCCTTAGGTGGTATCCTGCTGGATACCGGTAAAATAGAATTGCCGGAAAGCCTGACAAAAAACACCACCCAATTTACTGATGAAGACAAAGAAAATTTTAAACGTCATGTGCCTCTTGGGGTAAAAGTGCTGACAAGATCTTCCAATCTTGAACGCCCCATATTGGAAATGATTGCTACCCATCATGAACGAGCAGATGGTTCCGGTTATCAGCTGGGTATTATCAATGATAAAATCCCATTATTCGGTCGAATTGCCGGAATTGTTGACAGCTACGATGCCATGACGACTATAAAAGCTTATCAGGAAAAGGCATTAACACCTCATGAAGCCATTTCACAACTCTATAAGATGCGTGGCAAGCAATTTCAGCCTGAACTGGTTGAGCAGTTTATTCAGACCGTAGGATTATATCCAACCGGATCACTTGTTGAACTCAATACCGGTGAAGTCGCTGTGGTGACTGAAATCAATGATATGAAACGTCTCTACCCGACTATCGTACTTTTGCTGGATAATAATAAACAGCCCTATGATGATTTTCACAGCGTTAATCTTTCTCAGGTTAGTGGTATGAAGGTAGAAAAGGGATTGGAGCCAGGTGCCTATGGGGTCAAAATGCATGAACTTTTTTTATAGCCTTAAGTGGTTTTTCATTATATACCCAATCAACTTGAAAATGCAGGATCGAACACTTGGAAATTATCATTAGATTCTCGAATTAATGATAATTTCCAAGTTGATTGGGTATACCATGTACACTGCTCCACAGTACCCGGCTGGTTTTAGTGATTTCAAGCTCTGATTTATCGGGGCTGATGTCCTTAAGCTGGACTTCAATTAAAGAAAAAAGTGCATTAGCCTGACTGAGATACCAGTCGGGCAGTTCTTTATCGCTCAAAACATTTCTGTCAAAGATTAATTCCCACAATCCGGGATGAGTATGGGCAAATTGCAGATAAAGACTAGCATAAGCGAGAATATTTTTTTCAGCATCCTGTGTGCTGAGCTTAAGTTTTTGACAGTCCTAATAAAGAATGCCTAATGTTCGGGCATTAACATGTATACCCATGACCTATGAAAATGCTTGATTTTCATAGAGAAGAAGCTCAAAATTATCCAATGACGCAAATTACTCTCACAGCCCATGA
>JAIVER010000318.1 GCA_023864145.1 Thiohalomonas sp.
TTTACCGAGCATTGGAAAATCATTAGATTCTCGAATTAATGATAATTTCCAAGTGTTCGATCCTGCATTTTCAAGTTGATTGGGTATAGACGCATATAAGGCTTAGGTTCATCCACATCATAAAATAGTTCAGTCGGGCACATGGTGGTGTGATCTGCTTCACTGGGTAATAAACGGCGCTTGAACTGGGAAAAGAAAATGGCATTAATCAGGTCTGTTTTACCTCTGGAAAATTCACCGACAAAAGCAAGAGTGATCCGATCATGCTTTAGAGTTTGTAATGTTTCATATATTTTTAGACTTTATTCGCTTTCTTCAAGTTCACTGCTATCGAGGCATCCCTGGAATTCTTCAATGGCCGCTACGAGGTTACTTTTTCATTTTCCATAAGCGTGGATATTATCGAAAAAGTTTTTATTTGTCATAGTCTTGTCTTCTTTTATATCGGTCTTTCGAGCACTATTTCTAGGGTTAAGCATAGCAGAAAAATTAGCAATGCCTTAATGTTAATTGAAAAAAAGCTGGTAACTATTTCAGCGTAGTGTTTTCAAAAAGCCTATGATTGCTTATTGTTCTTCCAGTCTAGCAAAATAGTAAGGAAAAAACGTGATAGGTTTCAAATTGTTAGCCAAAGATTACGGGTATAAACATAATAATAATATTTAGTGCGACAAAGACAAGAATAGGTGATAGATCAAATCCTGAAAAAGGAGGTAAAAGCTTACGTGCAGGACGCATCACTGGTTCAGTAATATGATGAATTAATGCGGTGCCCGGGTTATAGGTTCCTGGGCTTACCCAGCTAATGATGACTTGCACAAGAATAGCAAAAAAGTAGATGTAAAGCACCAGAGTTAACAATGAACCGATACTATGCCAGAGTAAAAATACAGGATTTACAGAAATACCACGTATGGCAGATAATAAAATGTTTTCTATATATTGAAGAAAATAAGCTAATAATATAGAGGCGATATCAATACCAAACAGACCGGGAATGATTCTGCGCAAAGCCTTCAATACAGGGGTAGTTGCTTTGACAATGAATTGGGAAAGAGGATTATAAAAATCAGCACGAACTGTCTGCAATATAAAACGGAGCAAAACGATGATGATATAAAGGCCAAAAATGCTGCTTATTAAATAAGAACCAGCGTTGACTAAGAAGTTATCCATTCCTTAATGTTCCTTAAAGTGTATCGTAATAATTATTAGTTGATGTTAATTTTTTGTAACAATTCAGTGTGTTATTTATAAAAATAAGTGCCATAGACTTAACATTGGTAATTTAGAAATACTCGCTGAGAGTTAGAATTTTTTTACTATCAGCAGCTCACGAATCATTGCCTAAAATTTGTGCCAATTCAATTGAGCGATCTCTTGCACCTTCTAAAGCTTTGGCAAATAAAGCCTCTAACTGGCCATCTTGCAGGATGCCGATGGCTTTTTCGGTGGTGCCACCCGGTGAAGTGACTTTTTTTCTTAATGTCTCGGGAGAATCATTACTCTCAAGCGCCATTTTAGATGCACCAAAAGCCGTTTGAATGGCTAATAAATGTGCTGTCTTTTCAGTTAAGCCTAATTGTATTCCAGCTTTTTCCATGGCATCAATAACCAGGAAAAAATATGCCGGGCCACTGCCGGATAAGGCGGTAACTGCATCCATATCAGATTCATTTTCTAGCCATAGCGTGAGTCCGGCGGCACGTAGAATTGATTCTGCCAGAGTTTTTTGCTCATGACTGACCTGTTTGTTGGCAAATAGTGCCGTAGCACCACTTTGTACTAATGCAGGGGTATTGGGCATACAACGTACCAGAGCCAGACGGGATTCCTTGTCCTGATTTTCATTCAGCCAGGATTCGATGTCCTTACTTAGCAGTCCGGCAGCGATAGAAATTACTAATGGCCTGGTTTTAGAGACACTGGCTGCAATTTCAGTACAGACTTGTGCCAATTGCTGTGGTTTGACGGCAAGGATAATAATATCCACGGATTGGACTAATTCGATGTTGCTATTGGTCATATTGACACTAAACTGGCTGGCTATTGGTGTCATTTTTTCGGTACTGTGATCACTGATCCATATATTTTGTCCTTTCATACCCGTTGAGGTCAGCCCGCCAATCAGGCTATATGCCATATTGCCTGAACCAATAAAACCAATTTTTTTGTTAATCATTTATCTCAATATCCAATGAATTGCCGTAAGCTCTTAAAAACCTATATGAATCTAGGAGGCTGTCCGAGAATAGAAAGCCTACTGCAGAAAAGCTGATTTTGGCTATATTTTCCTATCATTCTTCATTATATACCCAATCAACTTGAAAATGCAGGATCGAACACTTGGAAATTATCATTAATTCGAGAATCTAATGATTTTCCAATGCTCGG
>JAIVER010000319.1 GCA_023864145.1 Thiohalomonas sp.
CCGAGCATTGGAAAATCATTAGATTCTCGAATTAATGATAATTTCCAAGTGTTCGATCCTGCATTTTCAAGTTGATTGGGTATATACCCATTTTCTATGAAAATGCTTGATTTTCATAGAGAAGAAGATCAAAATTATCCAATGACGCAAATTACTCTCACAGCCCATGAAAAATCAGCTTTAGAAATGCAACATAAGCATTCTGGAAATGGAAAAGAACGAGATAGAATCAAAGCCATCCTACTTTGCTCTGAAGGCTGGAAGGTTCCTATGATCGCTCAGGCTTTAAGAATTCATGAAACCAGCATATTACGTCACATTAAAGACTACAAAGGCTCAAAAAAGCTAACCAGTAAAAGTGGCGGCTCGTCTAGTAAACTTTCTGCAGAGCAAACAAAACAATTAATTGCTCATTTAACAGACCAGACTTACCAGCATCAAAAAGACATTGTTGCTTATATTAAGGCTACTTGGTTAGTTGAATATACGGTATCAGGACTTAATAAATGGTTGCACCAAAATAAGTTTAGTTATAAGAAACCAAAAGGTTTACCTTATAAGGCTGACACAGAAAAACAAGCTGAGTTCATCCGAGCCTACGAGCACTTAAAAAAGAAAATAGCGGTTGATGAGTCGATTTATTTTATGGACGCGGTTCACCCCACACAAGCGACAAAAATCACTTCTGGCTGGATAAGAATAGGAACGGATAAACCAATCAAAACCACAGGAAGCAGGAGACGACTGCAAGCCAAACTCAGCCTGCGACAAATCAAAGCAAGCTTGGATTAAGCTTGGGAGCCGTACAAAAGATCTGCAGTAAAGCTGAAGTACTCAACCTGGACTGGCCTGCAATTGAACAACTGGATGATCAGCAACTGGCCAGCCAATTCTACCCTGAAGCTGATACACGCTCATCTAATACATTCTAACTGACTGATTGGTCAGAAGTTCTATCGAGAACTTAAAGGGAAAGGAGTGACTAAACACCTTCTCTGGGAGGAGTACACTCAGCAATTTCCCAATCGCAGTTACAGTTATCCGCAGTACTGTATGCTGTATCAGCACTGGCAAAAGAAACAGAAGCGTTCCATGCGTCAACATCACAAAGCAGGTGAAAAGCTATTTGTTGATTATGCGGGACAAACTGTACCTATTGTTCAGAGAGATACAGGTGAGGTTAAGTTTGCTCAGATCTTTGTTGCTGTCATGGGGGCTTCCAATTTCACTTATGCGGAAGCCACCTGGAGCCAACCCTTACCTGATTGGATCGGAAGTCATGTGAGAACATTTGAATTTATAAAAGGTGTTCCCATACTTCTGATCCCAGATAACCTCAAAAGCACTACCACCAGAGCCTGCCGTTATGATCCCGACATCAATATGCCTTATCAACAACTGGCAGTACATTATGGTACTGCTATTGTACCAGCCAGACCCAGAAAACCTCAGGACAAGGCAAAGGCTGAGGTTGGTGTACAAATTATCGAGCGATGGATCCTGGCTCGTTTACGTCACCATACGTTCTTCTCACTCACTGAACTCAATCAGCACATTCACTTTTTACTGGAAGTAAGTAAACCAGAAGCCTTTTAAGCAGCTTAAGGGAACACGGCAGCAGTGGTTTGATTCAATTGATAAACCAGCCTTATTACCATTACCCAAACAATCCTTTGAGTTTACTGCGATTAAAATCGTCAAAGTAAACGTGAACTATCATATCCAGTATGATGACCATTTCTATTCAGTCCCACATCATCTTGTCGGAGAAAAAATAGAGCTTCATGCTAAAGAATTCCTAATCGAAATGTATTTCCATAATCAGTGTGTTTGCCAGCATGCCAGACAATATCAGGCAGGTGTGAGCACTGTTCCAAAGCATATGCCAGAGCATCATGAGAAACATCATAAGTGGACATCAGGGCGTTTAGCCTATTTTCAACTGATTAAACTAGGATTAAGGCGCTCACCCACATCCAGAACAAAGCACCCGGACCGCCAATGAAGATGGCCGTGGCAACACCAGTAATATTTCCCGTACCGATGGTGGCAGATAATGATGTCATCAGGGCATTAAAGGGTGAAATTTCACCATCATTCTGATTTTCACCATCCCGCCCGGCCCAAAGCAATTTGAAGCCTTTGACCTGATTCAGGATAGGCATAAATCTCAGCTCAATCATCAAAAAAATCCCTGTAGCGAAAATCATGCTCAGCATGGGTTTCCCCCATACCAGGCCATTTATGACTTTAATAGTATCTGTTACCCACTCCATTTTAAATCCTTGTATATACCCATGACCTATGAAAATGCTTGATTTTCATAGAGAAAAAGATCAAAATTATCCAATGACGCAAATTACTCTCACAGCCCATGAAA
>JAIVER010000320.1 GCA_023864145.1 Thiohalomonas sp.
CTATAATTTAAACTATAATTTAAACTATAATTTAAATGGACCTTAAAATGCCACCTACTTACAAAAATTATAACACCTGGAGTCCATCTGTACGCTGGTTTCACTGGATAAATGTATTAAGCGTCATGGCTTTAATCTTTGTCGGCTTAGTAATGCTCTATAAAAAAGAGTTAGGTATTAGCTCACTCGAAGCAAAAATTGGCTTAAAAGAACTGCATGTCATTATTGGTTATATCTTTGCCACGAATCTTGTTATTCGTTTGCTGTTTGCTTTTATCGGCCCAGCTTCAGCACGTTTTCGTGCTTTTATACCGGGCAAAGGCTTTATGCAAAGTCTGCAAAGCTATCGTGTGTCTTTAAAAGCAGGCAATCCACAACAATTTATTGGTCATAATCCACTCGGCAAACTTGCTGTAACAGCCTTATTTACTTTATTAATTATATTAGCAATGAGTGGCTTAATTCGTGCTGGTACTGATATTTATTTTCCACCTTTTGGTAGTATTGTGGCCAGTTATATTGCTGAAGAAGGCGCCGATCCAGACAGTTTAATACCTTATCAAAAAGCAGGCGTTAACCCGAAAAAAATGGCCTCACTAAAAGCATTCAAATCACCTATTGGCAAGAGCCATTTATATACCGCTTACTTACTGATCTTCTTAATCATTGTTCATATTACTGCAGTCGTTCGAGCGGAGGTAAAAGAAGGAGATATATTGATTTCTTCAATGTTTAGTGGTAAAAAAATCCTCACCGAAAAACCTCAGGATGATTAAATACCAGATCATACTCAATTTATTTTTTTTATCTCTTTGCTTTGTCTCAACACAAGCAAATGAGACTGTAGTAGAGAAAATAAAAATGCAGGCCATGTATTCTTAGTTACCCCGGAAGATCCTGAACATGATCTTTATAAAGATGTTCAGGTGAATTGTTTTTGCGGATAGCTTTAAATCCGAAACAAGGCTAAGGAGAATTCATTTAATTCAAAAATTTCTCCCTTTGCTGATTGATAATCAAGACAAGAAGTTATGCTGTCAAAAAACAAGCCCGATTAAAGCAACCGCCTCAGCAATTTCAACTGTTGCTCCCAGAGTATCTCCAGTCATACCACCAATTCGCTGTATCATCATCATTCGTAATGCAATGACAACAATTGCCACGAGCAGCATAGAGAATATATTGGCAAAAATAAAATAAGCCAGGGCACTCACTAATAAGAGGGACCATAAAATGGTTTCATTGGGCATATAAGACAACAAGGCCGTACCAAGACCTGAGTCACGCACATAGACGGTTGTCATAAATAATACGATAATAATACTGCGTGACAACATCGGCAGAACAATTAAAAAAGCAGATTGATCGTTTTTTAGTAAGTAACTTAAAGCTGTCCATTTTAAAAGCAACGTCAGTACAATGATAGCAACACCAATAGGACCGCAATAGGGACCTTTCATTATTTCCAGCGTTCTATCACGATTATTTAAACCGCCAATCCAGGCATCTGCACTGTCGGCAAGACCATCCAGATGCAGGCCACCAGTCACCAGCACCCAAACTGCCAATAAAATGGCCGCCAGTACTTCACTGGAAAAGTCCGTTGAAAAAAAGAAAATTGTTTCCGCGATAATATAAAAAGTCAGCCCCATAAGGGCTCCCACCAGCGGATAAAAAACAATTGATTCACCAATTTGTTTTTGTGTAACATCACCTTTTACAGGTGTTGCTATGCGCGTCAAAAAACTCAGAGCGATATAAAAAGAACGTAACTGTTTATCCATTATTGTTTTGCTCTATTGCTTAACTATTATGTTAAAAACATAAGTTAAAAACCCATTCAAAAACAGAGACCAGCTTCATATCTGCTTTTGGATTTTGTCATAAGAGTTTTTATGGGCAGATGTGTTATCAATCTTCTTTTTTCGTACGATAGCCTGGTTTGGCTAAAATCTCTAAATAAAATGACTCTAATTTTTGTTGTTATGCTTCATCCATAGATTTATTGATTTGCGATAAATGAATAACCTTCGCTTCTTGTTCTGTATGACCATACTTACAATCAAAATCCCAATAGTCGACACCTTCAGGAAGGCTCTTATTTCGTTCTCTTTTTAAATATTTTTTAACTTCATATTTGGCCGCTTCAATTAATCGAGCAAGTTTGATTTTTGGGTGTATAAATGCAAATGTTTTTTTCATGTTTATCCTAAAGGCTGGCAGTTAAAAAATACGATGATTAATGTCGTATTGAAGGATCTGAGTTCTGGCTGTGTTCAGTGTATATACCCAATCAACTTGAAAATGCAGGATCGAACACTTGGAAATTATCATTAATTCGAGAATCTAATGATTTTCCAATGCTCGG
>JAIVER010000321.1 GCA_023864145.1 Thiohalomonas sp.
CTGTGTCAGCCTTATAAGGTAAACCTTTTGGTTTCTTATAACTGAACTTATTTTGGTGCAACCATTTATTAAGTCCTGATACCATATATACCCATGACCTATGAAAATCAAGCATTTTCATAGGTCATGGGTATAGATAACTTACTCCCCACTTGTCTGTGGTGAAGTTTCGATTGTACCTGGAATAACTTCTCCTTCACCAGGACTACCCACTGGCGTGTCACCATCAGTAGGTATGCTGCGGTGCTCGTCTGTCCAGGAAAAGAAGTCAACAAATCTGCCCCAATAACCTTTTTCTTCCTCATCATCACCCTCTAGAGGCACGACAACGATTTCGGTTGTGCTATGGGTTATCTCTGCTTTTTCTCCGGGTCGAAAAGTACCTTGAATATTGACGAGTTTACCACCTTTATTAAAGTAGAGAGTAGCTTGTTTCTTAACGACTTCAGCATAACCGGGTTTAAAGCGATAAAGATAATCCCAGCGATTTGCATGAAAGGAATCATCCAGCATTGGGGTACCCATAAGAAAACGAATTTGTTGTTTGTTCATTCCCGGGCGTAACTGGTTTATCTGATCCTGTTCGATCAGATTCCCTTGCGGGAGATCGACTTTATGGACTCTTGGCAGACCGATATCAGAAAGATCAGGTGCCCAGGTACAAGATGTCAGAAGAAAAACAACAGGAATCAAACTGGTAATAATAATATTTCGCATTTCTATAATGATTTCTTTATTTAAATAGGTATACTATTTATATTCATTGACATCAGTCAGAGATTCTTAAATTGGCTTCATAAGATGTTTTGAAATTTATCGTTATCTGAATGTGTTTATGTGGAGGAATAATACAATATTCTTATCATAAAAGCACCTGCAGAATTTAACAAATGTCGTAATTTAGGCTAAATAGTCTATTTTTAAATAATAAAGAATTACAAATTTAAGGTTCATATTTGTGAATAATCAGGATTTAAAAAAAGTAGGTCTCAAGGCAACGCTTCCACGCCTGAAAATTCTTGAATTATTAGAAACAGTCGAATCCCGGCATATGAGTGCTGAAGATGTTTATAAAAAATTACTGGAAATGGGTGATGATGTTGGTCTGGCAACTGTTTATCGTGTACTCACACAATTTGAATCAGCCGGTTTAGTGTCACGCCATCATTTTGATGGCGGGCATTCGGTTTTTGAGTTAAATCAGGGTGCACATCATGATCACTTAGTGTGTGACCAATGCGGTAAAGTTGAAGAGTTTCTGGAAGAGACTATTGAGCATTGTCAGCACAAAGTGGCTGAAAAATTCGGCTATAAAATGACCGATCACAGCCTTTATATTTATGGTATTTGTCCCAGCTGTCAGAAAGAAAACAAGTAGCTAACCAGTAACCTGTTTAGGCATTTCTCTGGCCTGAGAACGGGTCTGTTCGGTGATTGTCACCCGCCCATCATACGCGATAACTCTTCAACTCGTTGTTCTTCATCTAATAGACTGATACTGGTAGCGCTTTTCTTATCATACTTTGTTTATAAACGTTGAGATGCTGGTGTGCTTGTGAAGCGACCTGGGCCTGATGTGTGACACATAAAATTTGCGAGTTAGTGCCCAGCAATCTGAGTTTATTGCCTACCATCTCGGCAATACCACCGCTTATGCCGACATCGCCTTCATCAAAAATAAGTGTCGGAATATCGCTGAATTGAGCGGTGACTACCTGAATGGCCAGGCTAATGCGTGACAGCTCACCACCAGAAACAACTTTGGATAATGGCCGTACAGGCTGCCCCGGATTAGTGGTAACATGAAATTCCACAACTTCCATGCCATGTAGTTGCGGCTGTTCAGAATCAGAAGCTAATAATTTTATTTCAAAGACACAGTGCTCCATTCCTAATTCATGAATATGCTTTATGACTTGTTCAGCCAAGAGTCCTGAAGCTCTAGTACGTCTCTTGCTCAGTTTTTTTTGCTAATTTAAAATAGTCTGTTTTTGCAGCCTCAACTTCTGCCAATAAGGTTTCCAGATGGTCATCGGCATTTTCTAATTGTTCTAATTTTCTTTTCAGAGTTTCTATGTGAGCAAATAATTCATGGGTTTCAATGCGATGTTTAGGTGCCAGATCATAAATACTGCTGATGCGATTGTCTAACCAGTGCAAATGCGCAGGATCAAGCTCTAAAGAATCCAGATAATGGCGTAATTCTGAACGGGCTTCATCGATCTGTATCAAGGGATTATCGAGCATTTCTGAAATCGGCTTTAAAGTATTATCTATACCCAATCAACTTGAAAATGCAGGATCGAACACTTGGAAATTATCATTAATTCGAGAATCTAATGATTTTCCAATGCTCGGT
>JAIVER010000322.1 GCA_023864145.1 Thiohalomonas sp.
CATGGGCTGTGAGAGTAATTTGCGTCATTGGATAATTTTGATCTTCTTCTCTATGAAAATCAAGCATTTTCATAGGTCATGGGTATACATACGAATAAAACGGCAATTGGACGTTCCAAAAACCGTCGGGCAGATGTTCAGCTATTCACCACAGCACCGCCGACAGCAGAAGAACGAAAAGCCATTGAAGCGGAAAGAAAAGCAGAACGTCGCCGTCAATTAACAGAACGATCAATTTTTAATCCTCCTTCCAGCACAGAAACAAAGCCTGAAATAGATAAAAAACAGGAGCAAAATGATTCTGCAACAAAGATAAAAGAATCTGAAGCAATAGAAAATATTCATCAGGCATTACCTGATTCTGCTGATTATGATGAACCACCAGCGCCAAATTTCATTAATTTTGATCATTTAGTTGATAAACATAACCAAAAAGTTAAATCCAGGTAGGTTAGACGCTAAGAATCCGCTATAATTGACCTCTTTTAAATACTTTTAATAATGAACGTGGGAGAAATTCACGATGTCTGACCTGAAAAAGGTGGTTCTAGCCTATTCCGGTGGTCTGGATACTTCAATAATTGTCAAATGGCTGCAAGACGAATATCAATGTGAAGTGGTGACTTTTACAGCTGATGTAGGTCAGGGTGAAGAAATTGAACCTGTACGCGCTAAAGCAGAAGCTGCTGGAATCAAAGAAATTTATATTGAAGATCTGCGTGAAGAATTTGCCCGCGACTTTGTTTTTCCCATGTTCCGCGCTAATGCCATCTATGAAGGCGAGTATCTATTGGGTACTTCAATTGCCCGCCCGCTGATCTCCAAGCGTTTGATTGAAATTGCCAATGAAACTGGTGCTGACGCGATATCTCACGGTGCAACGGGTAAAGGTAATGATCAGGTTCGTTTTGAATTAGGAGCTTATGCGCTTAAGCCGGATGTAAAAATTATTGCACCCTGGCGTGAATGGGATCTGACTTCACGTAAAACGTTGATGGAATATGCTGAAAAACACGGTATAGCAGTTGAAAAAGCACGTGGTAAAAAATCACCTTATTCCATGGATGCTAATTTATTACATATCTCCTATGAAGGGGAGATCCTCGAAGATCCCTGGGCAGAACCAGAGGACTCTATGTGGCTTTGGAGTGTATCACCAGAAAAAGCACCTGATGAGGCAACTTATCTGGAGATTAACTATGTTAAGGGTGATATTGTTGGCATTAATGGTGAAAAAATGTCACCAGCAACGATCATGGAATACTTAAATAAAATTGGTGGAGAAAACAGTATCGGCCGTACTGATATTGTTGAAAACCGTTATGTCGGTATGAAAGCACGTGGTTGTTATGAAACACCAGCAGGCACTATTATGCTTAAGGCACATCGTGCGATGGAATCCATTACTCTGGACCGTGAAGCCGCTCACCTTAAAGATGAACTGATGCCTAAATACGCCAGTCTTGTCTATAATGGTTACTGGTGGTCACCTGAACGTGAAATGCTGCAGGTCATGATTAATCAATCCCAGGAAGTGGTTAATGGTCAGGTTCGTGTAAAACTCTATAAAGGTAATGTTATCGTTGTTGGTCGTGAGTCAAATACTGATAGTCTATATGACGATAATATAGCGACCTTTGAAGACGATGCTGGGGCCTATAATCAACAAGATGCAGAAGGTTTTATCAAACTGAATGCGCTGAGATTACGAATTGCAGCAAAAAAACGTCTAAAATAGTCTTAAACGTCTAAAAAAGTCTTTTATATTCCTTAAAACCCCTAAATATTATTCTAAATACCCATAATATTTAGGGATACCTCTTATATAATACTTTGCTAAAAATTAAGTGATTTAATTTATTTAAAGAACGGCATACTATCAAACATCTTATTGTTTTTCTTTTTCTTTGGTGGCGGACGCATTCCATTGGTTTGATTGACTGGAGGGCGACGACTTTGTAATTCTTTAATCGCTAAAATTGTACCCGTGTAACGACATAAGTATTCAGCGGTTTTATCTGTTTTAGGCATTCTTAGTATTTCTGCATCAAAGTCACAGACTCTGGGCACTAAAGTGGGTTTAACTAATATAATGTCACCTTGATCACAGTGTTTGGGCTTGCCTTGATCCGAAATACAGAAATATTCTGCAAAACTACTATTTGATATGACTAGAAAAGTTCCTGCAAGTAATACACTTGTAAGCTTCATTTTTTTCTCCTGAGATATATACCCAATCAACTTGAAAATGCAGGATCGAACATTTGGAAATTATCATTAATTCGAGGATCTAATGATTTTCCAATGCTCGGTAAAATTTCATCAAAAAACTCATTAATTTTCTGTCGAAACTCT
>JAIVER010000323.1 GCA_023864145.1 Thiohalomonas sp.
ATGTTATGTAATAAAACAGTTCACAGGGAATATTGCCGTATTCTTTCGTGTTCATTGCGCTCTTCAGAAATTTCGAATAATTTTCTAGAGGGCGCTCCTAATAAAAATTGCTTTTTTCTTTTCAAAAGCAATTTTTATTAGAAGCGGCAACGATACTGCCTTTTTTTTGTCAACTCTTTTATGTTATATTTTTAAATTTTTTTCCTCTTTTGAGGAGTGTGAAACTCTAAACTTTAGTTATTTAACAATTGATGAATAATATGGTTCCAGTACTCTTTGATACTGATTTAAAAAGCCTGCCTTTGATCCATCGCGGTAAAGTGCGGGATATTTATGCGGTTGGGGATGAGCACATGCTGATAGTCACCACTGACCGATTATCTGCATTTGATGTCATTTTACCCACCTCCATTCCCGGTAAAGGCGCTATTTTGACCAGCGTGGCTAATTTCTGGTTTAAGTACTTTGACGGAGTTATTCCCAATCAGCTATCAGGCATGTCATTAGCAGAGGCGATCCTTGATACCGCTGAGCGTGAACTGGTTGAAGGTCGGGCTGTGGTCGTCAAAAAACTCAAAGCATTACCCATTGAAGGCATTGTGCGCGGCTATATCATCGGTTCGGGCTGGAAGGATTATCAGGCCAATGGCTCAATCTCTGGTATAGAATTACCCGCAGGATTGCAGCTGGCTGAACAACTACCAGAAGCCATTTATACTCCATCGAGTAAGGCTGCTGTGGGTGAGCATGACGAAAATATTGATCTTGCCGCCACTATTGACCTTGTGGGTGAAGATCTCGCTCAACAAATCAAAGATATCAGTTTGAAGCTTTATACTCAGGCCTCCAGCTATGCACTGCCCAGAGGTATTATTATTGCCGATACTAAATTTGAGTTTGCTGTAGACAGTGATAATCGTCTGACTCTGATTGATGAAGCACTGACACCAGACTCTTCACGTTTTTGGTTAGCTGATGCTTATCAGGCAGGTTCCAGTCCGCAAAGCTTTGATAAACAATATGTGCGAGATTATCTTGAAACCCTTGATTGGGATAAAACATCTCCCGGTCCTGAACTACCTGATGAAGTGGTACAAAATACATTAGCTAAATACGCTGAAGCATTAGAACGACTCACTCACTGAGCAGGCTTGTTTTCTGCGAGTAATGCAGTCAATTTTAACAAAACTTATTAACAATAGCGTTGTCGGAGACAAAAATGAATCTTGAAAAAATTGCTTTACAGATTCCAGAAATTTTATTACCCAATTAGGACATCGATCTGCATAAATGGTCTGTTATGGCTTGTAATCAATATACCTCACAGCCTGAGTATTGGTCAGAGTCTAAAACAACCACCGATAATGAGCCTTCTACTTTAAATGTTATTTTTCCTGAAGTATTTCTTGAAGATGACGATAGTGATCAGCGTATTAAAAACATCTCAGGCACCATCACGAAAAGGATTGGTGGTAGCCATCGATCTTGAGCAGTATGATTTTAATAAAGGTTCACAAACATTAATTCGTGGCACTGAAGGTACCATTGTTGATCGCCTGCCGCCACGCATTAAAGTGAGACAGGATGCAGCGATTGAATTGCCTCACATTATGGTGCTTATTGATGATCCTAAGCGTACTGTCATTGAAGCATTATTTGAACAAAACCCTGAAAAACTCTATGATTTTGAGTTAATGATGAATAGCGCTCACATTAAAGGTTATGGCATTGATACGCCCGAGTTAATCCAACAGGTAGCAGATGCTTTAGAAACACTCGCATCACCTGACGTTTTTGCTGACAAATATAATGCCCAGGGTAAAGATGTTCTTTTGTATGCCATGGGTGATGGTAACCACTCCTTAGCCACAGCCATCTGGGGAAAAATTAAGGAAGATGCTGAGTTTCCATACGCTATGATGGATAATCCTGCTCGCTACCCATTAGTTGAACTGCTTAATATTCATGATGATGGTTTACAATTTGAACCCATCCATCGTGTTATTTTCAATGTTGATCCTGAACAACTGCTCAAAGATATGCACACTCATTTTGCCGGCAACTGTAGTATTTGTCATTGTTAGAATGCCATGAGCAGAGCGAAGATAGCAGATTTAGACCACGTTCATATTGTGCCATTTAATCATGCCGATGGGTATATACGGTATCAGGACTTAATAAATGGTTGCACCAAAATAAGTTCAGTTATAAGAAACCAAAAGGTTTACCTTATAAGGCTGACACAGAAAAACAAGCTGAGTTCATCCGAGCCTACGAGCAGTTAAAAAAGAAAATAGCGGTTGATGAGTCGATTTATTTTATGGACACGGTTCACCCTACACAAGCGACAAAAA
>JAIVER010000324.1 GCA_023864145.1 Thiohalomonas sp.
TTTTACCGAGCATTGGAAAATCATTAGATCCTCGAATTAATGATAATTTCCAAGTGTTCGATCCTGCATTTTCAAGTTGATTGGGTATAGACAAAGTTATAGGCTCATGCTGTTAGTTAACCGTTATGCAAATTAAACCCGATCAATTAAGAAATGATCTTAAAGCAAGACAGTATCCTGTCTATATGGTCTGTGGTGATGAGCCGCTGCAGCATCGTGAAGCAGTGGATATCCTGCGCAAAGCGGCTCGTTATTATGGCTATGAAGAACGAGATGTTTATCATGCTGATGCCCATTTTGACTGGAATAATTTGCTTATAGCCGCTAATGAACTTTCTTTATTTGCCAGCAAAAAAACAATTGAAATTCACATGCCTACGGGCAAGCCCTCTCATAAAGGTGCGGCTTTAATTGAATATTGTGAAAATTTACCTCCCGATATTATTCTCATTATTATTGCCGGTAAGGTAGAGTCAGCAACAAAAAAAAGCAAATGGTATCAAGCGCTTGATGCAGTTGCGGGTATAGTGACTGTCTGGTCGATCGATGGACATCATCTTAATCAATGGCTGCAACGACGTTTACAGGCTAAGGGCTTAAGTTTACAAGCGGATTCTTTACAATTAATTAATGATCGGATTGAAGGTAACTTGCTGGCGGCTGATCAGGAGATAAAAAAGCTCACTCTTCTGTATTCGGTTGCGGGTAGTAAGCAACTGCTGCCGTTGGATTATGAACAGGTTGCAGAAGCTGTTTTTGATAGTGCCCGCTATAATTTATTTGATCTGTTTGATTGTGCTTTATCGGGTGATTTCAAACGTGCATCACGAATGCTCTATGGTCTGCAGCGAGAAGGCCTGTCGATTATTTTAATTATGTCGCTGTTTGCTAAAGAAGTTCGTATGTTGGCAAAAATGTCAGCCATTCTTTATGCTGGTGGGCAGCAGCAAAATGTTGAGGCGGCAATGAAAGGCTTTTATATCTTTCCCAAACGAAAATCACTACTGGCTCAGGCTTTACGCACCAGTCGACCGGAACAATGGCAGCAATTACTTAAACAGCTATTACAGGCAGATAAAATGGCCAAAGGTGCTGAAATAGGTGATCCCTGGGATATGATGCAGTTGATTTTGTCGACTGTTGCGAGTAAAACATATTTGTAAAGCAGGAGATAGCGTTAAGTACTAAGTGTTCATAGGTAAGATCTTAAGAAGTTGAAATGAAGCTCAATTGATGATCAAATAGGAGTTCTCACACCTCTATTTTCATTACAAAAAAGTTTCCAATGAACATTACCATAATCATCAAAAAACTGAAACAAGTCTTAAGCGAAAATAAATTAAATCGACTGGGAAAAGAAACGGGCTTTACTCAAAGGAAAAGGAATGTAACGGTATTTCAACTGCTTATAGGCATGATATGTCCGCTTGGAGAAAAAGGCACGCGGTACTTATCCGATATACTGAGGTATTTTAATCACCTGACGGGACAAAGCGTAAAATACAAACCGTTTCATAATCAGCTATCCAAAGAGGCATTGGCTGAGTTGATGAAAGCCGTTACCGACAAGGTTTTTAGCTGCTGGATAAATGATGTACTCAGGTACAACAATAGTCATTTTTCACAGTTTAACAAAGTGTTGATACAGGATGGTAGTTCATTTTCTGTTAAAAAAAGTTTAAAAAATATTTGGCCTGGACGATTCACCAAAATTAGTCCTGCTGCCATAGAACTTCATGCAACAATTAATTTGCATAATGGCAGTTTTGAACAAGCCACGATTACACCGGATACTTTCTCAGAAAGAGCGGAAATGCCAGCGGTTGATGATTTAAAGGGCTACTTCTTTTTGGCTGACAGAGGCTATTATTCCAGTAATTTTATTCTCAAATTGGATGAAGCCGGTGGTTATTATGTCCTAAGAGCCAAAGGCTTAAAACGAGCACTGGTTCATCAGGCAGTTCAAGGTGATGGCAAGAGACTGGTTAATAAAAAACGGCCCCAGTTATCCCAGCTTCAGACTCGGTTACCTAAAAAACAACTGCTTGATATGAATATTGAAATTAATGCTAAGCTTTCCGGTTAATTGCTGTGTGGAGCCCAAAAGAAAAAAGACATACTTATCTGATCACTAATTTAAAGAGACAAGAATTCAGTGCACTGGAAGTGACTCATATTTATCGTATGAGATAGCAAGTGGAATTATTGTTCAAAGAGTGTAAATCGCATAACAGCTTACATGCTTTTATACCCATGACCTATAAAAATGCTTGATTTTCATAGAGAAGAAGATCAAAATTATCCCATGACGCAAATTACTCTCACAGCCCATGAAAAATCAGCTCTAGAAATGC
>JAIVER010000325.1 GCA_023864145.1 Thiohalomonas sp.
AATTTCCAAGTGTTCGATCCTGCATTTTCAAGTTGATTGGGTATATGGCACGGATGCTATTAGGTGCCATAATCGACAACGCAATAATGGTACGCTCCAGTTGTACTTGATCAACCGTGATGGTACGGGCTTTTAGTTGCTCCTGTGTTTGACTGAAATGCTGGAATAAAATTTTTGCGGTATTTTCCTGAACAGGATAGAGTGTGGGGCGAGATAAACCATACTCTTGACTCATTTGAGTCACTTAAGCATCTAACCCTTGGTTTGCCAATACCTTTGCGCTAAACTCTATTTCCTGGGTAGTCGTTAAATCAGTGTTGTGCAAGCCTGTCACGTGTCTTGCTCCTGGATAAATTGTCTGCTAACAATATTATCTCAGAACACGGGTTTGATGACTTCCTTTTTTATTGCTGACCTCAGAAAACTGTAAAGCGGGGTTGAGCTGTCCCGATTTAATGAATGATCTTTATACAAATGAATGGAGTCAGTTGCAGAAGCATTTTTCACCGACCATGAAACTTAAAGAGAAGAAGCGCATTGGCGCTCGTTATCAGAAAAAATATGAAAAATCCCAAACACCCTATGCCCGAGTGATGGTATGTACCGATGTGGATATAAATACAAAAGAACAGCTGAAAAAAATACATGATTCCCTCAATCCATTTGCTTTAAAGCAACAGATTGAGGCAAAATTAGAAATCATTTTTAAAAAAATTTTGGTTACCTCTAATGTGAGGCAACGATTATGACCTAGGGTTACCTTTTCTTCTGAGGCAATGCGTTTATTAAGAAAAGTTTTATTAGCAAACGTTTCATTCACAAACCTTACAGGATCCATAATGACATTTAATGAATTTATCTTAACCAATGAAGTGACTATAAGGTTGAGTTTCTTTTTTGGTGTGTTTGCCATAATGGCAATTTGGGAAGTCATTGCCCCCAGACGGGCTTTAACCGTCTCTAAAACCATTCGCTGGGTCAATAATCTGGGATTGGTATTTTTTAATACGTTTGTGTTACGTATTCTGTTTCCTGCTGCTGCGGTAGGGGTTGCGGCCTTTGCCGAAACTCATGGTTGGGGCTTGCTCAATTATTATGAATTACCAGATTTCTACTTACCAGAGTTGCTTGCCATTGTCATTGCCGTGGTTGCAATGGATTTCATTATCTATCTGCAGCATGTTATGGTCCACGCGGTTCCTCTTTTATGGCGTATTCACCGGGTTCATCATGCTGATCTGGATTATGATGTGACCACTGGGGCCCGTTTTCACACCATTGAAATTATCCTTTCTATGCTCATTAAATTTGCCACCATTATTGTGCTTGGTGCACCGGTTGTTGCTGTGGTTATCTTTGAAGTAGTCCTTAATGCCTTAGCGATGTTCAATCATGGCAATGTGGGCTTGCCAAAATCTTTAGATACATTTTTACGTTGCTTTATAGTGACGCCTGATATGCATCGAGTCCATCACTCAGTAGAAGATGATGAAACTAATAGCAATTTTGGCTTTAACTTGACCTGGTGGGATCGGTTGTTCGGTACCTATCGTGATCAACCCCGTGGAGGTCAATTAGGCTTTACCATTGGTATACATAAATATCGGGATATAAAACAGACTAACTGGATCACTGACATGATGATGTTGCCGTTTAAAGGCAAGGTAAGTGAATATGCGATTAATACCCGTAACTGGGATAAAGAGTGGAATAGTCAACAGAAGACTGAGGATTAAGCGATGAGCAAAACAATTTTGAGAGTTATCTTATTCACTCTTCTCAGTATTGGTATTGCTTTGGCTGTTATCTATCGTGACTCAATTGATACTATCGCAGTACAGAACTGGATTGAACAGTCCGGTGCATTAGCACCATTGTTATTTATGCTTGTCTATGTACTGCCTACCGGGTTTGCTACTGACACTGGCTGGCGGGGCTTTATTTGGACCTGTCGTCGGAGTTTTTTACAATTTAACCGCAGCAACCATCGGTGCCATCCTCTCTTTTCTTGCTGCCCGTTATCTTGCTTCAGACTGGGTGGCAAAAAAATCAGCTGGACGTTTGAAACAGTTGATTAATGGCGTTGAGAATGAAGGCTAGCGTTTTGTCGCCTTTTCCGACTGGTCCCCGTGTTTCCTTTTAATCTGCTCAACTATGCTTTGGGTTTAAGGCAAATTAAGTTGCTTGATTATTCTCTGGCAACTTATATTTGTATGTTGCCGGGTGCTATTGCTTATACCCATGATCTATGAAAATGCTTGATTTTCATAGAGAAGAAGATCAAAATTATCCAATGACGCAAATTACTCTCACAGCCCATGAAAAATCAACTCTAGAAATGC
>JAIVER010000326.1 GCA_023864145.1 Thiohalomonas sp.
TAATCATTTTTTTCACAATGCTAAAGAGTTTCGACAGAAAATTAATGAGTTTTTTGATGAAATTTTACCGAGGATTGGAAAATCATTAGATTCTCGAATTAATGATAATTTCCAAGTGTTCGATCCTGCATTTTCAAGTTGATTGGGTATAGGTGGATTTTTTAATGCCTGAATCTAATAACGGTTTGTAGAGGATCACCTTGTTAACTTCAATACCAGAGGATGCAGATAAAATGACTTTAGGCTTAGCATCATCAATTCGCTCTGCCAGCTGATCGGCCGCAAAACCGCCAAATACCACAGAATGCATGGCTTCTATTCGGGCACAGGCCAGCATTGGCATAACGCTTTCAGGGATCATCGGCATATAAATGAGCAGACGGTCACCCTTGCTGACTCCCATATTACTCAGAGCACCTGCCAGTATCGCAACCTGATCACGTAATTCAGGGAAACTAAAGGTCTGCTTTGATGAAGTGACTGGGCTATCATAAATCAGGGCGGTTTGCTCAGCACGACCATTATTAACATGTCGATCCAGTGAGTTGTAGCAGGTATTGAGTTCGCCGCCGGAAAACCATTGATAGAAAGGAGCCTTGCTATCATCCAGTACTTTGTCCCAGGGACGCTGCCAATCAATCTCAGCGGCGGCCTTTGCCCAAAAATCCTGAGGATCGTTTATTGAATGCTCATATGTTTCCTGGTATTTCATTAAGGACTCCTGTTTCTATCAGTTATTGAGACTAATATATAACAGTATTGACGATTGCCCAAATATTTATGAAGATAAGTGCTGAGTAATTACTCAACAAGTATTATTTAGAAATACACTGAATAGTTTCAGTACTGATTGCATTAGTTATCTAATTTAAGAGGATAATGAATTGAAAGAATCATTAAAAGCTAGGATTCGCTATGAACATAAGTTTGTCGTACCACTGTCCAAAACAGTTCCTGCTCTTTATCCAGAGGCTCAGGAATTTATTGAGATGCCGGAAGTTTTTGCCACAGGATTTTTACTAGGTTTGCTGGAGTGGGCTTGTATAACGGCGATTAAAGCCCATCTTGACTGGCCAGATGAACAGTCACTTGGACTCATATTAATGTCAGTCATGAAGCGCTAAGTCCACCAGGATTTGAGATCAGGGCCGTTGTGGAATTAATTAAAGTTGAAGGACGACGACTTGTTTTTTCTGTTGAGGCTTATACAATAATGATTTAATCTCTAAAGGGGAGCATGAACGTTTTGTTATAAATAAAGAACGATTTGATGCAAAAATACTGGAAAAGGCGGTTTCTTTAAGCTCTTGATGAAAGTCACTGACTACAAATGCTTTATTTGATTACGTTAAATTTCAAATATTAGCGATTCAGTTTAGTCTAAGGTAAAATACGGCCTTAATTTCAGAGGGTCTATCATGAGTCAACAATCAGCCTATCCAGCACCTTCGCGTGTTAACTTTCCAGAATTCGAACAGCGTTTACTCTGGCTGAGTATTTTGATGGATGCTTATTTGATTACTGATCAAGGGATCAGTGAGTCAATTAAACGTGAAGAAAAACAGGGCAAAAAACTGGCCTGTGCCCGCGGCTGTGCAACCTGCTGTAAATCTCATGAAACTATCCCAGTCTACCCGTTAGAATTAATGGGTATGTCCTGGTATGCTACTGAGGTGCTTGACGGTGAGCTTCGTGAACGTCTGAAAACACAATTACGAAATTTAGAAAATCTAAAATCCTGTCAATTTTTAATTGATAATGCCTGCTCTATTCATGGCGTCAGACCTATGGCCTGTCGTAGTTTTAATGTTTTTAATAGCCAATGCAGTGAAGGTGAAGATGCCTATTACACACGCCGTGAAGACGTGCTGACACCCATAAAAAAATATAATGATGAAGCCTTTAATGTCATGCTGCCATTTTATGGTGTTAAAAATAAAGCCGAACGCCGTAAGATGATTAAAACGGGCGGTATGCATCAAATGGCTAAAGTGATGCTTGATTTAAAGTGGTCTACGCTGGCTGATAAAATGGATGCCTTTGAAAAGACTTGATATTGATCAATTAAATGATTATGCGGCTCTGCTATAGTTTCTGTAGCTTTCTAAAGGTTTTATAATCATCGAATTAAAAAAATTAAAAAATCTGGTTATACCCATGACCTATGAAAATGCTTGATTTTCATAGAGAAGAAGATCAAAATTATCCAATGACGCAAATTACTCTCACAGGCCATGAAAAATCAGCTCTAGAAATGGAAAAGAACGAGATAGAATCAAAGGCATCCTACTTTGCTCTGAAGGCTGGAAGGTTCCCATGATCGCTCAGGCTTTAAGAA
>JAIVER010000327.1 GCA_023864145.1 Thiohalomonas sp.
AGAAATTTCGAATAATTTTCTAGAGGGCGCTCCTAATAAAAATTGCTTTTTTCTTTTCAAAAGCAATTTTTATTAGGAGCAGCAACGATACGCCTTTTTTTTGTCAACTGTTATATTTTTAAATTTTTTTCCTCTTTTGAGGAATGTGAAACTCTAAACTTTAGTTTATTTAATTAAAAAGGCCATTAAACATGATGCTTTTAATGAAGGTACTCATCCCGATCTATTGTATAGAACAGGGTATTTTAGGAATAATGTTAAAAAATGTCCAATTTTCATTTATGAATGACTGCTAAATAGTGCAAATTTGTGCTAACTTATGCACCTCAAAACGAAGAATAGCAAACTTTTACTACCCTTTTTACTATCCTTTTTATTATTTAAAGAAGAAGAGAGCAGGAGTTACTGATGTCTACACTGGATAAAAGTGATGTAGAAAAAATAGCCTTCCTGGCAAGGCTTGGGATTGATGAACAGGATATTTCTGAATATGCCACTAATTTGTCCAATATTTTAGACATGGTTGAACAGTTAGATTTAGTCGATACTGATGGTGTGAAACCTATGGCTCATCCCCTTGATGCAGTGCAGCGCTTACGTGCTGATGTTGTAACAGAAAGCAATGACCGGGAAAATCTGCAGTCATATGCTCCGGAAGTTGAACAGGGACTCTATTTAGTGCCCAGAGTGCTTGAATAAGTGCCTTGGATAGCCAGTCACCATTGATTTTTTATTATTTTAGAGCGAAACACTTTTGTTTGTTAGAAAAAAGAAAACTATTGGAAAAGAAGTATGCATAACAAAACCATTGCCGAACTCAGTGCCGGACTCAAAGCTGCAGAATTTTCCAGTGTTGAATTAACTCAAAGTTATCTGGATCGGATTAATTCACTGGATGAAGAATTAAATAGTTTTATTACGGTCACACCAGAATTGGCTCTTGAGCAGGCAAAACAGGCAGATGAACAACGTGCTGCGGGTAATGCCGATATCTTAAATGGTATCCCACTGGCGCAAAAAGATATCTTTTGTACCAGAGATGTAAAAACATCCTGTGGTTCAAAAATGCTGGATCCTTTTATCCCTCCTTATAACGCCACCACAATTAATAAGTTTAATGATTCTGGTGCCGTCATGCTGGGTAAAACCAATATGGATGAATTTGCCATGGGATCATCAAATGAAACCTCATGGTATGGTGCAGTACAAAATCCGTGGCGCAAAAATGCCGTTCCCGGTGGTTCTTCTGGTGGTTCAGCAGCTGCTGTTGCTGCTCGACTGGCACCTGCAGCCACCGGGACTGATACCGGCGGCTCTATTCGTCAACCGGCCTCTTTTTGCGGTATTACGGGTTTAAAACCAACCTATGGCCGTGTTTCACGCTATGGCATGATTGCTTTTGCCTCCAGTCTGGAGCAGGCCGGGCCTATGACCCGCACTGCTGAAGATGCGGCTTTGATGCTCAATGTTATGGCTGGGTACGATCCCAAAGATTCCACTAGTGTTGAAGAAGCTGTTCCTGATTACACGGCTGACTTAAATGAGGCTATGGCAGCTCTGAAAATTGGTTTGCCCAAAGAATATTTTTCTGAAGGACTGGATGATGCAGTGGCTAAAGTCATTGAGTCAGCTGTAAAAGAATATGAAAAAATGGGTGCGATCATTAAAGAGATCAGCTTACCTACCAGTAATCTGGCGGTACCCACTTACTATATTATCGCTCCCTCGGAGTGTTCGTCGAATTTATCGCGCATGGATGGTGTGCGTTTTGGTCACCGTTGTGATGATCCTAAAGACTTAAATGATCTTTATATTCGCTCACGCGGCGAAGGGTTTGGCACAGAAGTTAAGCGCCGTATTCTGGTCGGCACCTATGCTTTGTCAGAAGGTTTTTATGATGCTTATTATGTTAAAGCTCAGAAGACTCGCCGTCTGATCAGCAACGATTTTAATAAAGCCTTTGCCGATGTTGATGTCATTATGGGTCCTGCTGCGCCTTCTACAGCATTTAATATTGGTGAATTAACCGATGATCCCATTACCATGTATTTATCGGATATTTATACCATTGCAGTTAACCTTGCCGGCCTGCCGGGAATGTCGATTCCAGCTGGTTTTGCTAATGATATGCCGGTAGGGCTGCAATTGATTGGTAAACACTTTACTGAGTCAAAATTACTGAATATTGCCCATCAATTTCAACAAGCGACAGACTGGCATACTAAGACGGCGACTGCTTTTAAATAAAACTTATATACCCATGACCTATGAAAATGCTTGATTTTCATAGAGAAGAAGATCAAAATTATCCAATGACGCAAATTACTCTCACAGCCCA
>JAIVER010000328.1 GCA_023864145.1 Thiohalomonas sp.
TTTACCGAGCATTGGAAAATCATTAGATTCTCGAATTAATGATAATTTCCAAGTGTTCGATCCTGCATTTTCAAGTTGATTGGGTATATAGATGCAAACACGGAACGTGCTAAAAATCCAGTGGCGCAATTAAGGCCCAGTCGTTACCATGTGAGCACCAGTTCAGTCTGTAAAATTTTAGTATTGAAGGAAGACTCTCTTAATACTGCTATTGAACAATCAGAAATCACTTCTTCATTTAGCCTTAATGAAACCGTATTGGATGATGAACACGAAAAAGATCGTATTCTCTATGAACTAAATCCTGGAATTACAACAGGGTAACTTCATTTACCCTGTTTACCTCATATTGCCACTCGAATTCGTGAAATAATTTCCGATGAAAATTCTAACGCCAATGATATTGCCAGAGTTATTATGACGGTTCCTGCCATTGCGGCAAAAATTGTTAAAGCCGCAAATAGCGCTATGTATCAGAGGCATAAAAAGGCAGAGGATTGCAAAACAGCAGTTGTTGGTCTAAGAACTAAAGTAACGAGCCAGCTGGTGACAGCCTTTACTTTAAAAGAATTGTTTCAAACACCCAATAAAATGTTGAAAAAGCGTATAAAAAAGCTTTGGGAACACAGTATTGAGATTGGAGTAATTTGTTATGCTCTGGCCAAAGTGACGCCGGGCTTTAGTGCAGAGCACGCTATATTGCCTGGTTTAATTCATGATATTGGGAATGTGGCCATATTGAATAAAGCCATCGATCATCCACTGATTATGGATAGCGAAAAACATCTGGATAAAATGCAATGCTCAGGTAGGCAGCTCAATTTTAAGACGTTGGGATTTTTCTGAAGACTTTATCACAGTCACCTAAGAAACAGAAAACTGGATGCATAATGCTAAGGAGAAACCGGATTTAATTGATATTATCAATATGGCACATTTGCATAGTTACATTGGTTCGCCTAAGCAAAGAGATGTGCCCATTATCGATCAGACCCCGGCATTTCATAAATTAGCACTGGGTAAATTGAGACCGAAATTAAGCATTAAAGTGTTAGAAAAGGCGCATGAAAAAATAAATGAGACGAAAGCAGTGTAAGTTAAGCTGCTGCATATGAGCCTATGCCTTTACCAGTCAAAATTAATTCTTTCCAGAGCCCCTGCATTATTTTTCTTTCTTAGCTGCAGCCACATTTCAGACATCGTTTGTCTGGTTTGAGGATGAATTAAATCAGGTGCTAAATCAGCCAGGGGAGAGAGTACAAATGCGTACTTTTCAATTTCATCTCTTGGGACGCTGACGCCATTATTAGCAATAATATCCTGATCGTATAACAGTAAATCAATATCCAGAGTTCGTGCAGAAAACTTTTCCTGACCACGGCGGCGACCATTTAAATGTTCAATTTCTTTGAGCTTTTTCTCTACATCAAAAGGTGACAAATCAGTAAGGAAACTGGCAACTAAATTAAAAAAGTCATCTCCCTCAAAACCAATAGCCTGTGTTTTATAAACGGGAGAAAGGAGCAGATGACACTGCTTACCAAAAGTGCCGAGTAAAGACTGCACGGCAAGTCGTATGTTCTTGTCCTGTTCAATATTGCTGCCAATGCCAACATAAACCAAATGTTTGTTCATTTTTGTCTGCTCTTTTGTTTATTGATGTCGTTCAACTCGTTCTCTCAATGACGACACCAACACCATTAGCCTCATTAACCGCATCAGGCTTATTTAATTTGACTCGAACCCACGGGGCCATAAATTCCTGCAGGATAATACGGCTTACTTCTTCAACAAAAGATTCCACCAGTTGATTTTGATGTGTTTTAGCTAAGGTTTTCATTCTTTCGCAGACACTAAAATAATCAATGCAATCATCAATGTTATCGCTGTTTGCTGCTAATTTTATAGAACAGCCAATTTCAATATCAAGCATAATGCGTTGCTCTTTTTCTCTTTCCCAACCGTGAATACCGATGATTGTATTGAGTTTGAGTTGATTAATAAAAACAATGTCCATAAAATCTATCCAAATAACCTTTCTTTATGTATGAAGGCGCTCATTAACTCATTAAAATAAGAGATATTGTAACCAGAGTCACCCCAGCCGTGAATTAGACTAGCATGTTCGTTTATTAGTCGGTTAAAATCAATCCAAATTTAAAAATAGAATCGAATCAACGACATTTTTGAGTATAGTTCCGGGAATGGTTTTTCACAGATGACTTTTTACGAATTTGTTAAATATATACCCATGACCTATGAAAATGCTTGATTTTCATAGAGAAGAAGATCAAAATTATCCAATGACGCAAATTACTCTCACAGCCCAT
>JAIVER010000329.1 GCA_023864145.1 Thiohalomonas sp.
TCATTCATGTCTCCCAAAATAATAATATTTTTTGAAATGTGAAAAGCCTTTTCAATATTTAGATTTAAATTATTAAAAAAAATTTGGTCATATGATTTAGGACTATAAAACAAACCTATCAGATAATTTTCTATGTTAACTTTGAGTTCAATCCATATACTCTCATCCCAGAAATTTTCAAGATCTTGTCTGCGACAATGAATTAGCTCTTTACTTAAGTATATTGCAACACCACCCCCATGGCTGTTTCTGTCCCTTCTGTAAGGTTCACTGAAATTATCTGATAAAACTAATGACTCTGATAAAACGTTGGCTTCCAAGTGGGTTTCTGAGAAGGTTAAAATATCAAAATCCAAATAATTGTCTTTTATGTAATCTAATTTGTTACGAATGCTTCTTATGTTAAGATGTAAAATGGATAAATCATGTGTAAGTCTACGTGGTCCAGGGTTGCTCTCTACATCTCCAGCTTCCAGCAAGAGCAACAGTAAAATGATAATAAAATGAATATTGCAAATGTTAAAGATTAGAATATGTTCCAACGACTGACATGAAATGCGAAAACAATTGCGAATATATAACAAAAGTGTTAATAAAAAGGACAGGGAAATGCTTATAAATACCACACGACCGCTCCTATACGTGCAACCATGAAACAGGCCGATGGATACTCGCCACTGGTCTATTGAGACATTCATCTTGCTAAAGATTTATGCCTCAGACTATAGATCCATCTCGTCTGCCTCACAGTTGCCTTGTCACCAAACCACCTGACAAAAGTAAATAATAAGAGACTAAGAAAGATAACAGAAAATATACAGTAAACAGGAGTAAAAAACATTCCTCTCAAAGGAATAACTAGCACGTGGGATGTAACAAATTTTGGATTTTTTTTTTTCAAAAATAATCCGGAGGTAGTATTCTTTAGTTAACATTCAAGATTTTATTTTTAAATGAGTCTTTTCATTGCACGCGTGCATACCTATTTCTTTCTGTATATGAATAAAACCTTAAAATACAACAGCAAAAGGATCCGATACGTGCATTGACAGTTCTGACATCAGACCAAGCAATCCCTCCTCCCCGCCAGCCATCCCGCAGGGCAACAACAACAAGACAAATCCCGCAATCTTGAGCTAAATGGTTATTTTTTGTTTAATTTAAGTTAACAGATATATACCTTAATATTCAAATCACCACCAAACTCAAAATATACAATTCTGCTCCCATGATAAATTAAATCAGTACTTCAATTATCTCCCCATTAATCGCAATATCATCACCCCCTCAAGACTGACCCTAACCAGCAAGGGGGACCACTCAGCTTCAGGTAAGAACTATCAATAGCTCGCCAAAGCTCGCAATAATTTATATCTGTCAAGAATTATACATTCTTGCAAGACCTCACTCACCGCCTTGCATTTACTTGAGTTCTGCATCAACTAATAATACCACTGACTCACTGGTTAATTATTTCTACTATCTAATTGTTTTTATTTATAGTCTTTGCTGAAGTACCAACTGTCCTGACCAACGTCATCATGAACATGGAATAACAGATCACGATTTATTTACAAATATGACAAATATTATAACTGTACCGTCTTTAGTCTCGCGTATGGAGTAGGCCTACCGGTAATAAGTTCATAAAGGTATCAGCATAAAAGGGTACCTGCAGATGATAAACACATAAACTGCATCCATCGTCAATGTTTATCCAAGTTTTTCAATTTCAGCTTTTAGTTTGTTCATGCGCTTGAATTGTGTAGAAGCTTAATGTTGTCAAATATAGTTATTATCAGGCTTCTGCCTGATCCAGATTTAACCAGTCTCAAAGGAAAAAAACCGAGGGGAGCGAAATCCTAGCTAGTCTATTTTAAAACCAACTAGGATTCCAAAATCTATTTTTAGAGCGGGATTTTTTGACAAGTTATAAATAAAAACACGTGGACTAGCAACACACAAGACAAGCGTCATGAAATGTTCGTTAATAAAGGCAGTAAAGATAATTTCAGCTTGAATGCTGAAAAATAATTAATATTACACTCAGTAAACTGGGTCAAACTAGCAATTTGTCAAATAAAGTTTGCCTTTCAATGGTCATTTGTAACCGTTTCAGCGATATCCATTGCACCAACTGAGCCCTCGTTAGCATCGCCGGCCTCCGACATTGAAATTTTGAGTTTAGTTTCAACATCATCGCTTGGTTTAATTCTCACAGGATCTGTCTCTTTTTCATGTTTAACAAAGATACGACCGTCTCGTGTCCAAAAGCTATCAATTTTGTTAGCTTTTTTCAGCGCCAGTAGGCTTTTAACAATTGAATGAT
>JAIVER010000330.1 GCA_023864145.1 Thiohalomonas sp.
TTCAGAGCAAAGTAGGATGCCTTTGATTCTATCTCGTTCTTTTCCATTTCTAGAATGCTTATGTTGCATTTCTAGAGCTGATTTTTCATGGACTGTGAGAGTAATTTGCGTCATTGGATAATTTTGATCTTCTTCTCTATGAAAATCAAGCATTTTCATAGGTCATGGGTATAGATTAAATATCAGAGATTAATATCAGTTAAATGACCATCTGAGAGCAGCAGGACTTTATCCATGCTGGCAGCCAGTTTTTCATCATGAGTCACCAATACCAGACTGATATTCATTTCTTCATTCAGCTTGACTAATAAGTCATAGACTTGTCTGGCCGTAGTATTATCTAAATTACCCGTTGGTTCATCGGCGAGCAAACATTTGGGATTAGTGACTAAAGCCCGTGCAATTGCAGCACGGTGTCTCTCACCGCCGGATAATTCACCCGGTTTATGGGTAATACGATGACTTAAACCAACTTGTTCCAGTAGATAAGCGGCTTTTTCTCTTGCCTGTGATGTACTGTCTCCACGGATCAAAAGCGGCATGGAGACATTTTCCAGTGCCGTAAATTCTGATAATAAATGATGAAATTGATAAACAAAACCCAGCGTTTTATTACGTAACTGACCCAGTTTCTTAGCATTTAATTTGCAGACATCCTGCCCGTCAATTAACAATTTTCCTGATTTAATGGTATCCAGACCGCCCATCATATACAGCAATGTACTTTTGCCTGAACCCGAAGCACCGACAATTGCCAGTCGTTCTCCCCTTTTGATCTGAAGGTTTATATTCTGAAATATATCAACCCGGGCATTTCCGTCATCAAAATATTGGTCTAAATTCTGACAGTCAATAATAATATCACTCATAGCGCAAAGCCTCCGCTGGTTGAACTCTGGACGCTCGCCAGGCGGGATAAATTGTTGCCAAAACCGTTAAACTAAAGGAAATAGTACCCGTTACCAACACATCAGACCATCTCATTTCTGATGGCAGATCACTAATGAGGTAAATATCTGCTGCTAAAAATTTTATACCCAGGAGGCTTTCCAATGCAGGAACCAGGATATCAATATTTTGTGCCGTCAAAATCCCCGTCGCCACCCCTAATAACGTCCCCACAATTCCAATCACCATTCCCTGAGAAATAAAGATTCGCATGATCATGCCCGGGCTGGCACCTAAGGTTCTTAAAATGGCAATATCAGCCTGTTTATCATTCACCACAATGACAAGGGTAGAAACGATATTAAAGGCTGCAACAGCAATGATCAGGGATAAAATAATCAGCATCATGGTTTTTTCAATATTAATAGCACGAAATAGGTTGGCATGATGTTGAGTCCAGTCGATCACTCTATGGTAGCCTTCAATGTTGCTCTCGATCTCCCGGCTAATTCGAGGGGCATCATAGAGAGCATCCAGCTTAAGGCGGATACCTGTCACCAGACCTTTCATTTTAAATAGAATTTGAGCATCACGAATATGTATCAGCGCCATATTACTATCGTACTGATTATGCCCTACTTCAAAAATCCCGACCACGGTAAAACGTTTCAGTCTGGGCATAATTCCAGCCGGCGTGACATTTGCTGACGGCGTTACCATCGTCACTTTAGAGCCAACAACAGCACCAATAGAACGGGCAAGGTAACGGCCAAGAATAATGCCGTATTTTTTTTGATTCAAAGCTTCATAACTACCATGAACAATTTTCTCAGACACTTCTGAGACACTTTTTTCTTGTTCCGGGTCAATACCCCGAATTAAAGCACCATGCACATTAGAAGCATTGGTTAACATAGCTTCTTTTAAAATATAGGGGGCAGAACCTTTCACATGGGGTTGTTGTTCAATTAATTTATCCACCGACGGCCAGTCTTCTAATTTGCCGCTAATACCGCTGATAGTAGCGTGCGAAGCCATACCTAAAATACGATCACGAATTTCCGCCTGAAAGCCATTCATGACAGCAAGTACGGTAATGAGTGCCCAGACACCTATGGCAATGCCGATAAAGGAACTCAGAGTAATAAAAGAGATAAATTGATTACGACGTTTTGCACGGGTGTAGCGAAAACCCAGAAAGAGTGACAGTGGTTTAAACATAAATGCTTATATTATTTCCTGTTTGTAAATAAAAAGCGACAGAAGAAGATTAAATAAAAGTTCGAAGAGCAACACTATACTTCTCATAGGAACAGATATCAAGCATAAGACTGACTGACTATTATGAGACTAAAGTTTAGAGTTTCACATTCCTCAAAAGAGGAAAAAAATTTAAAAGTTGACAAAAAAAAGGCGGTATCGTTGCCGCTCCTAATAAAA
>JAIVER010000331.1 GCA_023864145.1 Thiohalomonas sp.
GTAGATGTTTAAGCTCTTCTCGTTCATCTTCTGACAATGATTTACCCTCAAGCTGTGATTCTAGTTTTTCTTTCCAGCGATACAGGATATTCCCAGTGATTTAGCTGCATCTGGAAGTGAGTAGCCTTGCTCTCTGACCAGAGCTACTGCTTCTTCTTTAAATTCTTTGGAATATTGTTTGTATGTTCTTTTCTGTCCCATTCTTGCACCTCAATAAGTGATTGTTATTATCTCTTATTAAAGTGTACGGTTCCATTAGAACACAACATTTATTCAACTTTCATACAACGAAGAGTTATAATTTTTCAGCAACCCTCAGTACAGCACTTCTGGCTCGAGGGTTCTCATATAACTCCTGTTTCCCTGCCTTTGTTCTCTTGCCTTCTAACTTCATTTTTCTATTAACTTCTTCTTCCATAATGGGTAAATCAGGTGGTAACTTTTCACCTTCTACCATACGTTTAAAAAAGCGTTTTACCTTTCGATCTTCCAGAGAATGAAAACTTATTACCTCCAGACGACCATTCTTAGCTAAACAATGGTAGCTTTGAGTTAAGCATTCATCCAAATCACCTAATTCATTATTAATAAAGATCCGAATTCCCTGAAAACTACGAGTTGCCGGATGCTTTTTCTTTTCCCAACGAGGATGAGCCGCTTTTACAATTTCTGCTAATTGTTTAGTATCATTAAGAAGCTCATTTTCCCTTGCTAAAACAATAGCCTTAGCAATGCGTCGTGAATAACGTTCCTCACCATACTCATATAGCACTGAAGCAATTTCTTCTTCTTTTGCTTTATTGATCCATTGGGCGGCACTCATACCCTGCTGATCATTCATGCGCATATCCAATGGTCCGGACTGCTGAAAACTAAAACCTCTTTGCGGATCATCCAGTTGCGGTGAAGAAACCCCCAGATCCAATAATATTCCATTTACCTTACCGCACAACCCTTGGGCAGTAAGGTATTCTTCTAATTCAGCAAATGAACCATGATGAATACTAAATCGAGGATCATCAGCAAATTTTTCTTCAGCCTTTGCTATTGCTTGCGGATCTTTATCAAAAGCAATTAGTCGACCTGCATCACCCAGTTGCTCCAGAATAAGCTGTGAGTGACCGCCTCGGCCAAAAGTACCATCGACATAAATACCATTTGCTTCAATGCCCAGGGCTTTAATAGATTCATTCAGCAGCACAGGTTTATGTTCAAATTGTTCTGTGCTCATATTTACGCTCATAATTGTAATTGTTTATAAAGAAAGAGATTCCAGGTCCAGAGGTAAATCTAATTCTTCATCATCATCCCACTCACGATTCCAACTATCTTCATCCCAAACTTCAAATTTATTACCAATGCCAACCAAAACAATTTGTTTATCCAGACCTGTTCTTTCTCTCAGATATGGAGGAATATTAATTCGTCCATTTTTATCCATATCACAATCAATAGCATGTCCCAGATACAAGCGCTGTATTCTAACCGCAGCCTTATTTACTGGCAGATTAGCCAGCTTTGTCTCTACTTCTTTCCATTTATGATGAGGATATATTACTACTCGTTTTTCAGTATTTAAGGTGATCACAAGATGACCGGCACAAACATCCACAAGACGTTCTCTATAGCGACTTGGAATCGCCATACGCCCTTTTGCATCAAGATTGAGTTTGGTTACACCATTTAACACAACATGCTACCGAAAAATTATTTTTAAATTCTGATTTTTTATTTACCGTCATGGGGGTGGGTTCTGAGTGATGAAAAAGGAACAATTTATCCTTTAAACTCCACTTTAACCCATTTTGACCCACTTTCCCCCACAATTACAACTATAGAAAGTGTTGAGGATAAGGTCAAGTAAAATCGAATAATATTTCTATTTCTTTCTTTTATGACAATAACTTAGCCCTCAAACCATTAATTTTTATAAGGATGATTTAGTATTAAATCAGTAGGTTATTGTAATATATTAAGAAAATATTGAAGAATGGAGGAGTATTAAAAAATGTTTTGAAAAAACACCATGAAAAGCTGGAAATTATGATTGTATAACAGTTGAAGTAATTTTATGCTTAAAGGCTTAATTAATCATATTTGATTAATTGAAAACAGGCAAAAACACAACATTTAGATAAAAAAACAGACAGCAGTCACTATATAATGTATTTTGTTTTTTGTACAGAAATTATAAAAGTCTGAGCTTGCCTGGCGTTTCAGTCTTCAACCTAGTACCTATACCCATGACCTATGAAAATGCTTGATTTTCATAGAGAAGAAGCTCAAAATTATCCAATGACGCAAATTACTCTCACAGCCCATG
>JAIVER010000332.1 GCA_023864145.1 Thiohalomonas sp.
TTACCGAGCATTGGAAAATCATTAGATTCTCGAATTAATGATAATTTCCAAGTGTTCGATCCTGCATTTTCAAGTTGATTGGGTATATACTTTATTATCCTAGAATCATCAGTTGGCAGTAGATGCTAATTAATTTTTCTATAATTCTATCGTTTTAAGGGGAACATATGTCTGGTAATGACATAAAGAATAATACTAATACACACAATCATGACGATTTGCGTAAGAAAGCTTTGGCTTATCATTCACTGCCTTTTCCTGGAAAAATTAGTGTGATGCCCAGTAAACCGTGTGAACAACAGGATGAATTATCTTTGGCCTATACTCCCGGAGTCGCCGAGCCAGCACGTGAAATTGCCAAAGATCCGGAGCTAGCCTATCAGTATACCAGTAAAGGTAATCTGGTTGCCGTGATAACGGATGGCACGGCGGTATTAGGGCTTGGTAATGTTGGTGCTTTGGCTGGAAAGCCTGTAATGGAAGGTAAGGGCATTTTGTTTAAGCAATTTGCCGGCATTGATGTGTTTGATCTGGAAGTGGCAGCAGATTCTCAGGAATCTTTTATTGAAACAGTTGTTAATGTTGCGCCTACTTTTGGTGGAATTAATCTGGAAGATATTGCTGCTCCACATTGTTTTGAAATTGAAAAAACACTAAAAGAACGACTTGATATTCCCGTTTTTCATGATGATCAGCATGGTACAGCGATTATTATTGCCGCAGGTTTATCTAATGCGCTTGAAATTCAGGGTAAGTCTCTGGATGAAATTAAAATTGTATGTATTGGTGCAGGTTCAGCAGGAATTGCTTCTATGCGACTTCTTGTTGCTTTAGGGGTAAAAAAGCATCAAATTAATTTAATTGATCGTAAAGGCGTTGTTCATGCCGAGCGTAAAGATTTGAATATTTATAAACAGGAATTTGCGACACAAACAGATGACAGGACGCTGGCTGATGCTATGCAGAAGGCTGATGTTTTGATTGGTGTGTCAGGTTCTAATCTAGTCGCACCTGAAATGGTGGCCTCTATGCCTGAAAAGCCCATCGTCTTTGCTTTGTCAAATCCTGACCCAGAAATAGGTCCTGATGTTGCATGCTCAGTTCGTGATGATTTAATTATGGCGACAGGTCGTTCTGATTATCCCAATCAAGTCAATAATGTCCTGGGTTTTCCATTTATTTTTCGCGGTGCACTGGATGTTCGGGCATCGACTATTAATACCGCAATGGAAATTGCTGCCGTTAAGGCGTTAGCTAATTTAACGAAGCTTCCCGTTCCCGATGAGGTACTTCAGGCTTATGATATGCAGAGTCTGACGTTTGGTAAAGACTATATTATTCCCAAACCATTTGATCCCAGACTCATATCTACTATACCGTCAGCTGTTGCTCAGGCTGCAATTGATAGTGGTGTTGCCAGAACGCCTTACCGACCATATAAATATTAATCAACCTGAACTCTGTTTAAGAAATAGAGTAAAAGTACGCACTGAGTATTGATATCACTTGGTTTATGGAAGAAGTGTCTTTGGCATGGATGCCAAAGCCAAGCTTGCATGGATGTATTTACAGCGTCTTCTGGAATAAATCAAGTGATATCAATACGTTGATTATTTTGTTATCCAGAATTCATCAGGTTAACTGTCTAATAAAGTTTCAAGTTGTTTAATTGAAGCTTTTTGCATGGGTTTCCAGTTGGCCGGCTTTATTTAAAGGTACGGTTCTTCTTTGATTTTCTGCCAGATTGATTAATTTAACCTGGTGATCACCGGCATAAAACTGATAAGCGGGGACCAATTGGTAGTGTGTTTGCTGGAGAATAGCTTCCAATCCTGTAATTGATAGGGAATATTTTGCTCCATCAGGAACATAGGCACTTCTTCAGGAGAGTCTGCCATCACTAAAATATCAATGCTGCTTTGCTTATGAGGATGAACCAGAAGTACAGAGCCAATTAATTTTGGTTTGAAGTGATTGAAGAGCTTCATAGCATTTAAAGCGGTTTGTCTTAACTCTTTTAATACCTGTTTATGGGAGGAGTCATGATCCTAAAAAAATCAGTTAACCCTGCCAGCAACCAAAATTTAGCATAAACAACCTAAAAGTCTGACTCATTATGTTCTATGAAGGAGCTGGCAGTCTCACATAATTATCAGAGCCCAGATTAACCTTAAATTTCTCCATTGCCTTTGCCAAAATAAGGCTCCAGCACTCATTGTAATTTAACTGAGTCGCAGTTGTTTTAAGCTCATCAAAAAAGTCGACAAGTCGGATGTATACCCAATCAACTTGAAAATGCAGGATCGAACACTTGGAAATTA
>JAIVER010000333.1 GCA_023864145.1 Thiohalomonas sp.
TTTTACCGAGCATTGGAAAATCATTAGATTCTCGAATTAATGATAATTTCCAAGTGTTCGATCCTGCATTTTTAAGTTGATTGGGTATATAAGGCTTTTCCTCCTGAGGAAGCCCGTAGAATACGACGACGACTGGAGTTCAATTATATGCCTAAAGATGCCAGTTGGTTAAATATGGTTGAGATAGAAATTGGTAATATGAATCAATGGTGTTTGAATCGTCGAATGGAAGATAGAGGATTTCTGATAAGTGAATTAGCCGCATGGAAATCACAACAAAACCAGGAGAAAGCGACGATTAACTGGATGTTTAATGTGGATGGTGCCCGAACTAAATTGACTGGGCATATGACAAGTTAATCGGTCAAAATTAATGTGTTTAGGTACTAGGTTGAATGGTTAAGGGATGCATCAGGAATGATGACAATTGCCATGGATGGTGAGCAACTCTTTCAGTTCAGTGATCGTCGTTATATGGAAGGTTTTTCTGCTTTAATGGCGGAAGTGACGCATGCCGGTAAATACCATTGCAATACCATGCTCATCTGCAGCATCAATGACTTCCTGATCGCGCATGGAAGCACCGGGTTGAATCACGGCAGTGATGCCAGCTTCAGCTGCGGAATCCAAACCATCACGGAATGGGAAGAACGCATCGGATGCCATAACTGAACCGGGGACCACAAGATTTTCATCAGCGGCTTTAATGCCGGCAATTTTGGCTGAGTAAACACGACTCATCTGCCCTGCACCCACAGCGATAGTTTGTTTATCTTTGGCATAGACAATGGCATTTGATTTAACAAATTTAGCCACTTTCCAGGTAAAGATAAGGTCCTGAATTTGTTCTGCTGTGGGTACTTTTTTAGTGACTACTTTTAAATCACCTTCAGTAATCATACCCAGATCGCGCTCCTGAACCAGAAGACCACCGTTAACCCGTTTATAATCCCATGTTTGTATTGGTGTATCAGACCATTGGCCGCATGCTAAAACCCGAACATTTTTCTTTTCAGCTAAAATCCTTTTGGCATCTTCATCTATTTTGGGGGCAATAATGACTTCGACAAACTGGCGCTCAATGATTGCCTTGGCTGTTTCTGCTGACAGAGGCTGATTAAAGGCAATAATACCACCAAAAGCAGAGGTTGGATCTGTCTGGAATGCTCTATCATATGCTTCGAGCTGATTGCTGCCCAGCGCTACGCCGCAAGGATTTGCATGTTTGACAATCACACAGGCGGGCGCTTCATCAAACTGTTTAACACATTCCAAAGCTGCATCGGTATCACCAATGTTATTGTATGATAGTTCTTTGCCCTGAATTTGTGTCGCTGTGGCAATACAGGCTTCTTGGGGAGATGATTCAACATAAAATGCAGCATTTTGATGAGGGTTTTCACCGTAGCGCATCTGCTGAGACTTATCAAATTGCAGGCTATAGGTCTGAGGGAATGTTGTTTTGCTTTTATCTTCAATATTAATTGTACCAAGATAATTTGCAATATGACCATCATAATTAGCGGTATGTTCAAAAGCTTGAACGGCAAGTTTAAAGAGTGTTTCCTGAGCCAATTGTCCTTGAGATGCTTTCATTTCATCAAGGATGTCTGGGTAATTATCAGGATTAACAACAATGGCAACGCTTGTGTGATTTTTGGCCGCGGCACGAACCATAGTTGGGCCGCCAATATCAATGTTTTCAATGGCGGTTTCTAAATCACAGTCAGGCCTGGCTACAGCGGCTTCAAAGGGATAAAGGTTAACCACCACCATATCAATTGCATCAATGCCGTGTTCGCTCATGATATCATCATCTATGCCGCGTCTGCCCAGGATGCCGCCATGAATTTTAGGGTGCAATGTTTTTACTCGACCAGACATCATTTCTGGAAAACCGCTGTAATTAGAAACTTCGGTTACCGGGATATTGTTATCTTGTAGCAATTTGGCAGTGCCACCGGTGGATAAAATTTTAACCTGCATTTCAGATAAGGTTCTGGCGAATTCGACAACATTGTCTTTATCTGAAACACTGATCAGTGCTGTTTTAATTGTGGCCATTCAAGGGACTCCAATAATTAGTTATGGTGATTTTTTGTGCGAAGAATTCAAGCTGAGATATGATAATTGTAAATGAAAAGTGAAACAACAAAAAAACAGATTGATTATATACCCAATCAACTTGAAAATGCAGGATCGAACACTTGGAAATTATCATTAATTGGAGAATCTAATGATTCTCCAATGCTCGGTAAAATTTCATCAAAAAACTCATTAATTTTCTGTCGAAACTCTTTAGCATTGTGAAAAAAATG
>JAIVER010000334.1 GCA_023864145.1 Thiohalomonas sp.
ACAATTAATTGCTCATTTAACAGACCAGACTTACCACCATCAAAAAGACATTGTTGCTTATATTAAGGCTACTTGGTTAGTTGAATATACCATCAAAAAAATTAACTCACTTTTTAATGGTCTTTAACTCTATTTAATTTCATAAGCTTCTTCATTATATTGCCGTCAACAATTTTTATTTAGATTGGCCTTGATAGAAGATAATTTTCGTTTAGAATAAGCCTTTACAAAAATTAAAAACTTAACCCGATCCCCCATTCATTTAAGAACGTGGTGAGGACAGATAGATGAATTTGGCATCATATGGCGCAGCTATAGCTATGCTACTACATTTTCTGATTCAACTGGCCTTTATTGTAAGAGTCATACTCCGACCCCATAGGCAACCTGCTTCACGCATTGCCTGGATTGTTGTCATTCTTGCATTGCCGTTGTTTGGCATGCTTGTCTATCTCTTTTTTGGCGAAGTGAACATTGGTCGCCGGCGTATTGCACAACTGCGTCATGTCATTGAGGGAATGCCTGCATTTCCAGCACCTAATCCGGAGGACAGGGAAAACTTTAAGGCTAATATTCCAGAAAAGTATCAGCATCTCTTTCGTATTGGGCAATCAATTAGCCATTTTAAACCGGTTGGCGGCAATTCGGCACACCTGCTGGCGAACTCCAATTCGACGATTAATGCAATGGTCGCGGACATCGATGCCTCAGAGGATCATGTTCATCTTATCTTCTATATCTGGTTACCTGATACTAATGGCTGCAAAATCGTTGAAGCGCTGAAACGAGCAGCAAGTCGGGGAGTGAATTGTCGTGCCATGGCCGATGATCTGGGGTCACACACTATTATTCACTCTGTCCACTGGCAGGCCATGCGCAAAGCTGGTGTGCATGTGGCGGAGGCATTACCGATTGTTAACCCTTTGCTTCGAACATTGACGGGGCGTATCGATCTGAGAAATCATCGTAAAATCGTTGTCATTGACGGCAGTATTACCTATTGCGGCAGTCAAAACTGTGCTGATCCGGAATTTCGTGTTAAACCCAAATATGCCCCCTGGGTGGATGTCATGATACGTTTTGAAGGACCTGTCGCCACTCAGAATCAGTACCTTTTTGCTAGCGACTGGACCGCTCATACGAACGAAAATCTTGAGGATCTGTTGCAACAGTCAATCTCAGCGCCCAGGATGGGGCTGCCTGCACAGGTTATCGGTACTGGCCCAACCGCACGCTATTCTGCCATGCCTGAAATGTTTGAATCTCTTATGTTCACCGCTCAACATGAAATTATTATCTCAACACCTTACTATGTCCCAGATGAGGCAATGCAAAATGCACTTTGTGCAACGGCTTATCGGGGTGTAGATACGAGCATAATTTTTCCAGCCAGAAACGATTCGTGGATGGTGGGCGCAGCCAGTCGGAGCTATTACGCCGGTTTATTGGCCGCCGGTGTGAAAATTTATGAATATGAGGTGGGACTGTTGCATGCAAAAACGCTGACATTGGATGGAGAAGTGACATTAATTGGTTCGGCTAATATGGATCGTCGCAGCTTTGAACTAAACTACGAAAATAATATTTTGTTTTATGATCCGGTACTTACCATTGATATGCGTCAGCGCCAGCAGAAATATATTTCTCATTCACACCCGGTTTATCAGGATGACGTTGCTCAGTGGCCTATGTCACGGCAATTATTGAATAATACCACTGCAATGTTTGGGCCACTTTTCTGAACACTTGTTTTTTGAGAGAGAAATCGGTGTGATAAACCACATTTTTAATAGGTTTTATTTTTTCGAATAAACAACTGGAAGGCAGAGTTTATGAACTGCACCTTGTGGTGTGGTTGGTTTAGGCTTCAAGATCGAGTTGATGGGATGTTAATTGTGATTACCTCCGCTAAAGAAATTGCCTCTTGAGATAAGATCAAGAGACAGCATCCCCCTGGGGGATTAATGAAAAATCAAGCTAAACGGCTTTCAATTCTCTCTTTGCCTGAGGCACGAGAATATTACAGTGTTCCTAAATTCACTTCTGACGAGCATGATTATTTTTTTACATTTACCGATGAGTAATAAATAGCAAAACGGTTTAATAAAACGCCAAACAGAATTCACTTTTTACTGATGCTCGGTTACTTCAAAGTGAAGAAGGTTTGCCTGGGTATATGGCTGGAAAGGCATTGAAACAGATTACTATTATACCCAATCAACTTGAAAATGCAGAATCGAACACTTGGAAATTGTCATTAATTCGAGAATCTAATGATTTTCCAATGCTCGGTAAAATT
>JAIVER010000335.1 GCA_023864145.1 Thiohalomonas sp.
TACCGAGCATTGGAAAATCATTAGATTCTCGAATTAATGATAATTTCCAAGTGTTCGATCCTGCATTTTCAAGTTGATTGGGTATAAACTGATGAAGATACTAATCACGGGAGCTAAAGGCCAAGTTGGCACCGAGGTGGTCGCACAAGCCATTAAACGAGGCCATGATGTCCAGGGTTTTGGATCTAAAAATTTGGATATATCCAATGCTGAACAAGTTAATAATACCGTTCAACAAATACCCCCCGATGTTATTATTAATGCAGCAGCCTATACCTCCGTAGATAAAGCAGAAACAGAACAAGAAATGGCTTATGCAGTAAATTCACAGGGCAGTGAAAATCTGGCAAAAGTCTGTAAACAATATAATATTCCACTGCTGCATATTTCGACAGATTATGTCTATGACGGAGAAAAACAAACTCCCTATATTGAAACTGATACCCCAATACCGACTGGTGTTTATGGTGCATCTAAACTCGAAGGTGATCAGAAAATAGAACAACTTTGGCACAAACACATTATTCTTCGAGTCAGCTGGGTATTTGGTGAGCATGGCAATAATTTTGTAAAAAGCATGTTGAGACTGGCAGAGCAAAGAGATGAACTCAGCATTGTTAATGATCAGTTTGCTGCTCCCACTTCAGCTCAAGCCATCAGCAGCCGGCTTTTAGATATTCTTGAAGACCGTCAATTCAATCAGGCATCATGCACATGGGGTATATATAATTTACAAAGTGATCCCGGAGTCACCTGGTATGACTTTGCACAGGAGATTTTCACTCAGACACAGCAATTAGGGCTGATTAATAAAACAATGAAACTCAATCCCATCCCTTCATCACAATTTCCAACTCCTGTTAAACGACCCGCTAATTCAAAGCTTGATGGCAAAAAATTACAACAGTATTTTGAATTATTGCCGGTTGATTGGAAAGCTGATCTGAAAGTAATGTTAGAGAGTATTAACACTCCTATTATTTAAGAGCTCATTTTAACCTGTAATTTATCTCATTTTCCTTACTCTAAAAGGCTTTTATTGAACAATATATTTGATAAAAATAACAATAATACCTAGTATGTCAAATATAATATTCAAAAAGGATGGTAAATGGATTTTCAAGAAATGGGTAAAGAGTTATCTCGAATAAGAAAAGAAAAAAAATATCACAACAAATTTTATCAGATAACTTAAACATATCAAGAGCGATTATAAGCAGTTTTGAAAACGGTGCCAGTGATGATATAGCTCTGAGAAAAGTGATTCAAATAGCGGATTATTTAGGTCTTGAAATACAACTCAAAGAGAAGTCACCATTTCCAACTTTTGAGGAACTTTTAGATGAAAGATAGCTTCAATGTAAAAGTTTATGATAATACTGTGGCTGAATTAGTATGTGAAAATAGTGAATTTATCTTCAAATATCAAAGTGAAGATAAAGAGGACTTCATCTCTCTTACTATGCCGGTTAGGGCAAAACACTATATTCATAATCAATTGCATCCCATATTTAAAATGCACTTACCCGAAGGATATCTGCTCTCCATCATTAAAAAACATTTTCCCAAGATTGCGAAAACGGATGATTTTAGCCTGTTAAGATTAATCTCTGGTGCTATTAGAGGTAGAATTAATTATGAGCATGGTGACTTTAAACATCAAGATAGTCTTGACTTTAGAGGCACTTTTACACCCGAAATCTGATCAATTATTTGATGAGTGATCAAGTTAATTCACGATTATTAGGCATGAGCAAAGTGCTCAGTGATGATTCTGCTCTCGGGGTTTGAATAAAATTGAAGAGAAGGCAGGCATCGAATGGCTACAAACACATTTACAATCTTGCTATCCCCCCTTATTAACCACTCCTTGGATTTTAGATGTCGATGTCACCGTCAAAGCATTATATGGACATCAGGAAGGGGCAAAAAAAGGTTACAATCCACAAAAGCCCGGCAGGCCATCTCACACTTATCATACCTATACCCATAAAATAAAGAACTGTCAATTCATGCCTCGAATGATTGCATTGATATGTAACTGGTGGAATTTATTTGTTCGATTAGCCATTCCACACAAACACCATGAGGCAATTACCAGTCGTCCATTATTGCTCAGTAGCATTGGCAAATTGACTGAACATGCTCGTCAAAAGAAGATGGTTATTACCAGCACTCATGGTGATATTACGACATTAAAATCAGCATATACCCATGACCTATGAAAAGGCTTGATTTTCATAGAGAAAAAGATCAAAATTATCCAATGACGCAAATTACTCTCAGAGCCCATGAAA
>JAIVER010000336.1 GCA_023864145.1 Thiohalomonas sp.
TTACCGAGCATTGGAAAATCATTAGATTCTCGAATTAATGATAATTTCCAAGTGTTCGATCCTGCATTTTCAAGTTGATTGGGTATAGAGCAGAATTGATATTTATTTTTGTCTCTTAGTGATAAGTGTTAAAATGTCCTGTAAACCCAATCACAGAGAACTATTCTAGAGAAGTATACAATGAGTTCACAATCAAATGTTGTTCATCTGCGTCAGATTTATCAGATTAAAGTTGTATTAAATAATATAAAGCCGCCCATCTGGCGACGCCTGCTTGTTGACAGCCGCATGACGATGGATGCCTTGCATGATGTCATTCAGATCAGTATGGGCTGGGATGGTAGTCATTTGCATCAGTTTATTGATCGTGATGGTGTTGTTTATAACCTTCAGGATGATGAAGAGTTTATGATGGACTTTGCTGGTGATGCCGTTGATGAATCTTTGGTACTGATCAATGAAATTCTTAAACAGGAGAAAGACTGGCTTAAGTATGAATACGATTTTGGTGATGCCTGGGAACATAAAATTATTTTAGAAAAAATCCTGCCTCACAAAAAGGGGCAGTTTTCTGTGGTTTGTACCAAGGGTAAGCGCTCATGTCCTCCCGAAGACTGCGGCGGACCCTGGAGATATCACTACATACTGGAGCAGTTAGCTGCGCCGGATGATGATGAAGAATACGAAGAACTAATAGAATGGCTGGGTGAAGGCTTTGATGCCGAGCATTTTGATATTGATAAAGTAAACCTTGTTCTGGAAGAAATATTTGAAGGTGTGGTTTTTAATGGTAAAACCGGTCGGGATAATGAATTAAAACGAATTAAAGAGGAACAATTATCTTCTGAAGAAGATTTTTTTGAAGATGAGCAGGCATTATCATTGGCAAGCAGGGAATTGCTCAGTGACCCTGAGCTGCCGCCGGAAATAAAAGATCTCATTGGAGGTATGCAGGAAGCTGCAGGTATTGTCGGCTATATGGATGAAATGATCGAGCAGTCAATCGAGGCTTTTGAAAAGATCATCAGCATTAGTAAGGATAAAAAAGTGACCGCTATTGCTAAACAAATGCTGAAAACACTAGATGACTAATTTGAGTTGCTGAAACTGTAACTCAATTGCTGACTGAGCAAATCCAGATCATCTGGTGTGTTGACATTTAAAAAGGCTGATTTTTGATCTGAAAAATCCAGCTTAAGTGCGCCATTATCCATTAAGCATTTACCCAGTTTCTGCTCGTTATTTTTTAAGGAATGATTTAAACGGGCTAATAAATCCTTATGAATTAAATTATAAGTGGGTTGTTTGTATTGACCATCAAATGCCAACACTGCTTTGGCTTCATTTTTCTGAGCATAATCTAACATTCTACTGGCCAGATCCATGGGTAATAACGGGCCGTCACAGGGAACAGTAAGTAAGTACTCACTTTTGCCTCGAGTAAGGCCACGAGACATGCCTGCCAACGGGCCGCGATAATCATCATAATCATCGACAAGTACTTCATAGCCAAATTTTTGATAGTCATCAAGATGCCGATTGGCGCTGATTAAAATCTGTCCGACTTGTGGTTTTAGCTTGTCAATGACATGAGCAATCATTGGCCGCCCGTGTAATTTAAGCAGACCTTTATCATGACCATCCATTCGACTTGAACGACCGCCAGCTAAAATAAGACCGGTTATTTGTATAGAATTGTTGGAAGCATACAATAGAGTGAGCCTGTCTATTAAAAAATGTGGATTATATCAGATATTAAATAAGGAATTACCTTAAATGTTAGAAGTGGAAATGATTGAAGAACCACTATATTTCGGGACAGATCAAATATATACCCATGACCTATAAAAATGCTTGATTTTCATAGAGAAGAAGATCAAAATTATCCAATGACGCAAATTACTCTCACACCCCATGAAAAATCAGTTCTAGAAATGCAACATAAGCATTCTGGAAATGGAAAAGAACGAGATAGAATCAAAGCCATCCTACTTTGCTCTGAAGGCTGGAAGGTTCCCATGATCGCTCAGGCTTTAAGAATTCATGAAACCAGCATATTACGTCACATTAAAGACTACAAAGGCTCAAAAAAGCTAAGCACTAAAAGTGGCGGCTCGTCTAGTAAACTTTCTGCAGAGCAAACAGAACAATTAATTGCTCATTTAACAGAGCAGACTTACTATCATCAAAAAGACATTGTTGCTTATACCCAATCAACTTGAAAATGCAGGATCGAACACTTGGAAATTGTCATTAATTCGAGAATCTAATGATTCTCCAATGCTCGGTAAAA
>JAIVER010000337.1 GCA_023864145.1 Thiohalomonas sp.
CTAAAGAGTTTCGACAGAAAATTAATGAGTTTTTTGATGAAATTTTACCGAGCATTGAAAAATCATTAGATTCTCGAATTAATGATAATTTTCAAGTTGATTGGGTATAGTAATAAAATAGAGTCTGTGCACATCCCGGTTTCTTTTTCTATTGATTTTGCTCAGGCTCCTTCTTAACGCTTAACGCTAATCTATGACTAAAGTAAAAGAAATAATAATTAAACTATTTAAGTTGGAATAAGATGGATATTAAACAATACATGACCGAAGTCGGTCAACGAGCACGCCAGGCTTCCAGAGCACTGGTTAAGGCCAGCAGTAATAAAAAAAATAGTGCCTTATTGGCGATTGCCGATTTACTAGAATCATCAATGAAAACATTGAGCGATGAAAATGATAAAGATCTCAAAGCTGCTAAAGAAAGAGGTTTAGATGATGCCTTACTTGATCGCTTAGCGCTTAATGAAGAGCATATTCAGGGTATGGCGGAAGGGCTTCGCCAGATTGCTGCGCTGCCTGATCCTGTAGGCGAAATATCCGATATGAACTATCAGCCATCGGGTCTGCAAATCGGCAAAATGCATGTGCCATTAGGTGTTATCGGTATTATTTATGAATCCAGACCAAATGTGACCGCCGATGCTGCGGCACTATGTATGAAATCAGGTAATGCAGCCATTTTACGTGGCGGCTCAGAAGCGATTAATTCTAATCAGGCCATTGCTGCCTGTATAAAACAAGGGCTTGATCAGGCGGGTCTGCCAACAGATGTAGTACAGGTCATTGAAACTACTGACAGAGAAGCGGTGGGTGAATTGATTACTATGCAGCAGTACGTTGATGTGATTATACCTCGCGGCGGCAAAGGCTTAATCGAACGCATCAGCGGTAATGCTCGTGTGCCCGTGATCAAACACCTTAATGGTATTTGTCATGTTTATATTGATGGTACAGCTGATCGTCAGAAAGCCATTGATATTGCCTACAATGCAAAGACTCATCGTTATGGTGTATGTAATGCCATGGAAACTTTATTAATTGATGTCGCTGCACTGGATAATATTTTGCCTGAACTGGCACAAAAATATGCACAGGAAGGGGTTGAGCTGCGTTGTTGTGAACGCAGTGCCGCCGCTCTTAGTGGGCAACCGATTGTTGCCGCCACAGAAGAAGACTGGGATACAGAATATCTGGCACCGATATTGTCTATTCGTGTGGTTGACGGCATCGATGCCGCGATTGAACATATCTTTGAGCATAGTTCAGGTCACACAGAAGCTATCATTACCGAAAACTATACGCTTGCCAGACGCTTTTTAGCCGAAGTGGATTCCAGCTCAGTCATGGTCAATGCCTCTACTCGCTTTGCTGATGGTTTTGAATACGGTCTGGGTGCCGAAATCGGTATTAGTACCGATAAGATCCATACCCGGGGTCCAGTTGGTTTAGAAGGGCTCACCTCGCAAAAATACATTGTTCTGGGTGATGGGCATATCAGAGGCTAAGGGTATTTTGGCGACATATAGCTGACTTCTAACTAATCATACTGATACAGAAGATATTCATGTCATTGAAACTCAAAGCACCTATAGGGATCTATGGCGGCACCTTTGATCCCGTTCATTATGGACACCTGAGACCTAATCTGGAATTGTGTGAAATTTTTGCTTTGGATCATGTGCGCTTTATCCCTGCTTTTCAGCCTCCACATCGAGATGTGCCTCAAACTTCAGCCGAACAACGTTGTGAAATGCTGGCTCAGGCAATTCAGATAGAGCCCCGTTTTGTTTTAGATGATAGAGAAATAAAACGTGGCGGGCCATCTTATACGGTGGTGACACTCAAGAGTTTGCGTCAGGATTACCCCGACAATCCCCTGTGTTTATTGATGGGAATGGATGCTTTTTCCGGTATTGATCGCTGGTATCATTGGCAGGAATTGCTGGATTATGCCCATATTATCGTCAGCCAAAGACCTGAAACCGATTTTCATGCCTCTGAGCAATGGCCGACAGCGATACAAACATTGTACCAGGAACATAAACGGGCTCGACAAACAATTAGTGACTCATTATGTGGAACAATACGGCTTGAAGCAGTGACTCAATTATCGATTTCAGCCACTGATATTCGCAATAGATTAAAAAATAAGCAATCAATCCGCTTTTTAATGCCTGAACCCGTTATAAATCTGATAAAATACTATACCCATGACCTATGAAAATGCTTGATTTTCATAGAGAAGAAGCTCAAAATTATCCAATGACGCAAATTACTCTCACAGCCCAT
>JAIVER010000338.1 GCA_023864145.1 Thiohalomonas sp.
TTCATGGGCTGTGAGAGTAATTTGCGTCATTGGATAATTTTGATCTTCTTCTCTATGAAAATCAAGCATTTTCATAGATCATGGGTATAGAGGGTGAGCAGAAACCCAGTAAAATTACCCGTGAGTTATTTCAGAATTTTTATCAGGATGTCTGTCATTCTGTGCATGATGCGGTTAAAGCCATCAGTGAAGATGATCAGCAAGCTGCTGAAAAAGTGATCAATAGAAGAGCAGATATAAAATCGTAACCAGGAAATCAAGTAATCTGGGCATCGAAGAAGTAAACTATCTGCAAAGAGCACGTATGGAAATGTCATTAATGGAAAAACTCTATAGAATTTATTCTCATGCAAGGAGTATCGCTAAAGTGGTTCTTCCTGTCGCATTGAGTAAAAATGCTTAATTCACTCTCAGTTATTCCGGAGACAGACACAAATTATCGTGTTCATTTTTTCATAGCTGAGGAGATGAGGTCTTTGCTGAATAATCGAGTTCTATATGATAAATTAGTTTTTAATAGTTTTGTGATTTTATATATTAAGGATAAATAGTTTTATGGATTTAAGTTGGTTAGTTATTTCTCTAGCAGAAACAGGGTGGCTGATTGCCACCTTCTTTTTGGGCTTATTGGCTTATAAAATTGGTTTGCCGCCAATGGTAGGCTTTTTAGGGGTGGGTTTTATTTTAAACGCCTATGGCCATGAAAGTACTCATGCACTTCGAGAAATTGCTGATTTGGGCGTGACCCTCATGCTTTTTACCATAGGCTTGAAATTAGATGTAAAAAGCCTACTGCGCGTTCAGATTTGGGGTGTTGCTTCAGCCCATATGTTAATTACAATAATTGTTTATGCCGGATTGTTTTTTGCGCTAAGTTTCACTGGTCTGTCCAGTTTTGCTGATATTGATTTGTTGACGGCTATACTTCTCGCTTTTTCTCTCAGTTTTTCCAGTACCGTGTTTGCGGTAAAAGTGCTTGAAGGCAAGAATGAAATGGGTGCGCTTTATGCGCAAATAGCAATAGGCATTTTAATTGTTCAGGATATATTTGCAGTAATATTCTTAACGGCATCAACCGGTAAAGTACCGTCTATGTGGGCGCTGACATTGCTCGGTTTGCCTTTAATTCGTCCTGTGCTGTATAAGCTTATGGATGAGGTTAAACATGGTGAATTGTTAGTATTATATAGCTTGCTTTTAGCGGTTGGCGGAGCGGCATTATTTGAAATCGTTGGTATGAAAGCGGATTTGGGCGCCTTGATTTTTGGTGTTTTATTAGCCTCACATAGCAAAGCGCCTGAAGTCTCTAAAACACTCTATAACTTTAAAGATCTTTTTCTGGTAGGCTTTTTTGTCAATATAGGGCTCTCTGGTGATCCAAGCATTGATAATTTAATTATGGCAGGTGTTTTATCAATATTTATGCTTGCCAAAGTAGTCCTGTTTTTCTGGTTATTAATTAAGACACAATTAAGAGCAAGGACAGCTTTTCTCTCATCATTAAGCCTGGCAAACTATTCAGAGTTTGGTCTGATAGTGGGTGCCATTGGAGTAAGTAATGGCTGGATGAGTAATGAATGCTTGATTACTATTGCTATTGCTCTGGCAATGACCTTTGTTATTGCCTCACCAGCCAATGCGACTGCTCATGAATTATATGCTCGCTATTCAAGCAAAATCAGACATCTGCAAACGGCAATACGACTGAAAGACGAATTACCGGTTGATATATCTGGTGCCAGCATTCTCGTTTTTGGCATGGGACGAATTGGTTCCGGTGTTTATAATGATCTCAATTATCACTTCCCTGGTAAGGTAAAAGGCATTGATTTTGATACCGGAGTGTTTACTGAGCATAAAGCCAATAAACGCAATGTGGCCTATGCTGATGTTATGGATAAAGATTTTTGGGGGAAAATTAATTTAACGGATGTCTCCATGGTCTTTTTAACCCTTCCTGATTTTAAAAAGAACATTTTTAGTGTGAAGCAGTTAAAAGAAAAAGGCTTCCAGGGACAGATTTCAGCCATTGCCTTGTATGATAGTGAAATTAGCCTTTTAAAAGAGGCGGGTGCAGCAGCTGTATATAATTTTTATTCCGAAGCGGGTATTGGTTTTGCCGAACATGTGAGACACAATCTAATGAATGTAGAAAGAAGAGATAAGCGAGAGTCTTCAACGGAATAATAAATTCGCCCCTATACCCATGACCTATGAAAATGCTTGATTTTCATAGAGAAGAAGATCAAAATTATCCAATGACGCAAATTACTCTCACAGCCCATGAA
>JAIVER010000339.1 GCA_023864145.1 Thiohalomonas sp.
TTTTCATGGGCTGTGAGAGTAATTTGCGTCATTGGATAATTTTGATCTTTTTCTCTATGAAAATCAAGCCTTTTCATAGGTCATGGGTATATACTCATGACTGACCGGGTAAGTTGTTGCTGATGAAACTTAAACTTGAACCAATAAGCCCCATACAGACTTATAAATGATACGCCTGGAACAGGCTTGATTTATCAAAATAAATCATCAAACTATTTCAAGCAACAAAATAATAGGTTATTTTCACATTTAAATTGATAGAGTATGAAGTTTCAGGTTGCCTGATTTGATCTCCTTCTATTACAATAGGGCATCATTCAAGTCAGGAGTAAAACACGTGTCTCAAAGTCATAGCGCAGCATCCTCCAATACATCTCCTTCAAAAATAACTATCATCCGACCTGATGACTGGCATTTACATGTGCGTGATGCCGAGGTACTCAAGTCAGTCGTACCCTTTACAGCCAGACAATGCGGCCGGGCTATTATTATGCCGAACCTAACACCACCAGTAACAACGACAGAACAGGCAAAAATATACCAAAAAGCCATTCTGGCAGCTGCTGGAGAATCTTCTCCTTTTCAGCCCTTAATGACCTTGTATTTAACAGATTGCACGCCCCCTGAAGAAATAAAGACAGCAATAAATAGCGGAATTATTTCTGCAGTAAAGCTCTATCCTGCAGGTGCAACGACTAATTCTGAGGCGGGCGTCACTGATATTAATAAATGTTATCCAACTTTGGAAATGATGCAAAAACTTGGCATGCCGTTATTGGTTCATGGTGAAGTCACCCATTCTGATATTGATATTTTCGATAGAGAAAAAATGTTTATTGATCAACGTCTTATTTCTATAGTTAAAGATTTCCCAGAACTAAAAGTTGTTTTTGAACACATTACCACAGCCGACGCAGCTGATTTTGTAATAGAAAGCTCACCCTATGTTGCCGCCACAATTACAGCCCATCACCTGCTAATGAATCGAAATGACATGCTGGTGGGCGGCATTAAGCCGCACCACTATTGCTTACCTGTACTCAAGCGAGAAACACACCGGGAAGCACTGGTAAAAGCCGCCATCTCAGGTAATAATAAATTTTTTATGGGAACTGATAGTGCCCCTCACGCACAACATAAAAAAGAAACAACATGCGGCTGTGCCGGCATGTTTACCGCCTTTGCTGCCATTGAACTCTATGCTGAGGCATTTGATAATGCCAATGCTTTAGACAAATTAGAACAATTTTCCAGTTTAAATGGACCATTATTCTACAGTCTTGAAGCAAAGAGTGATAAAATCACCATTCAGCGTGAAAAATGGACTGTTCCTGACTCTTACCAGTTTGGCGATGATCTCGTTATTCCATTAAGAGCAGGCCATACAATCAACTGGAAACTGCTTTGCTGATATTAATTAGAGCATTACAGAGAATTCGTTTTTTTAAATAAAGAAGTGATATGGCCAGAAGCAAGAAAAAAATTAAAGAAGAAGTAGCAGCAAGCGGTATAGCTGCAAGATTTCGAGGTTTTTTACCCGTTGTTGTTGATGTTGAAACCGCAGGCTTTAATCATAAAACCGATGCTTTACTTGAAGTGGCCGCAACACTATTGCGCATGGATGAACAGGGTGATTTAATTTGTTGTGAAACTTATGCTTATAATGTTGAACCATTTAAGGGTGCGAATCTTGATCCTTCTGCTTTGAAATTTACCGGCATTAACCCATTTAACCCGTTTAGAATGAACAAGCCTGAAGATTATGTTCTAAAAGAAATTTTTCAACCTATTCGTAGTGAACTCAAGGCCACTGGCTGTTCCCGTGCTATTTTAGTGGGACATAATCCAACCTTTGATCTAAACTTTATCAACGCGGCTATTGAACGCAATCAAATAAAACGTAATCCATTCCATAAATTCAGCACATTTGATACCGCTACATTGGGTGGTCTGGCCTTTGGGCAAACTGTTTTATCACGTGCAGCACAAGCTGCTGGATTGGAATGGTGCGATGACAGTGCACATTCAGCCAAATACGATACGGAACAAACAGCTGAATTATTTTGCCGAATCATCAATCGCTGGCATAAACTTGAGAAATTGGAGCAATCTTTAACTGATCAATCCTGATAACAATTAATGTTAAATTGGGCAATCCATATTGCTCTATTTAACCTATAATAAGAATAATTGCCATTTATACCCATGACCTATGAAAATGCTTGATTTTCATAGAGAAGAAGCTCAAAATTATCCAATGACGCAAATTACTCTCACAGCCCATG
>JAIVER010000340.1 GCA_023864145.1 Thiohalomonas sp.
TAATCATTTTTTTCACAATGCTAAAGAGTTTAGACAGAAAATTAATGAGTTTTTTGATGAAATTTTACCGAGCATTGGAAAATCATTAGATCCTCGAATTAATGATAATTTCCAAATGTTCGATCCTGCATTTTCAAGTTGATTGGGTATAAATAACATTTATCTTCTTTTATAAGTTTATTCGCTTTAACAGCAGCTTAGGGCTCTACTATGTCAGATATTGAAAACCGTGTTATGGAATTAGAAATAAAAAATGCTCATCAGGAAGACACCATCGAGCATCTCAATCAGATCATCATTGAGCATCAGGCATCAATTGCGAATATTGCCCGACACCTTCAACAATTACAAAATAAAATAAGTAGCTTACAGGAAGATAATAGCAAAGAAGCACCCGAGGCTCCCCCACCCCATTATTAACCTATTGTCTATTTTTCAGGATTAGATAAATGAGTAAAGATTTTTATAATAATGTCGCTATACTTAATGAATGATTAGACTTTTATGGTGTGTTAAATTGTGACTAGCAGTGTCTCTAATGGCAGTAACCGACTTGAATTACTGTTATTTCATGTAGGCGGCAAACGCCGTTTTGCTATTAATGTGCTTAAAATAAAAGAAGTGATCCCTTGCCCTGCCTTACATCAGTTACCTTCTTCGAATCCGAAAATATTAGGGGTTGCAAAAATGCGTGATGAAACATTACCTATTATTGACCTGGCAAAAGCAATCAGTTCAACTCAAAGAGTATTAGCCGATGAACAAATTCAGCAAGGTTCGGTTATTACCACTGAAGTTAATCGTTCACATCAAGGTCTATGGATTAGCGGCGTTGATAAAATTGTCCTATGTGACTGGAAAGACATTTTACCGCCAGCCAAAGGCAGCGGGATTGGTAGTTATACCACAGGCGTCACACTCATTGATGATGAGCTGGTACAATTACTGGATATTGAAAAAGTACTGGCTGAAGTTTTAGATTTAAAATCGTCCCAGACTGAAGAATTAAATGTTGATCAAACCAAATTAGAAGCTGTTTTTGGTAAATTAATTATGATTGTAGATGATTCATCGATGGCAATGAAACAAACTATCTCAGGCTTGGACTGCAGCATATTTCTGCCAGTGATGGTAAGATTGCCCTAAAAATACTCACCTATTATCAAAATGGCGATCCCCATACCATGGAAGCGATTTCAATGATCATCTCTGACATTGAGATGCCTGAAATGAATGGTTACACCCTAGTTACCGAGGCAAGAAAACTCAGTAAATTCAAAATATTCATGTACTTATGCACACTTCTCTCAATGGCTCAATTAATATGCAGGAGGCTATTGCCTGCGGTGCTAATGATGTGCTGACTAAATTTGTTTTCGACGAATTGGTTGAAAAAATTATTGAACACCTCATGGGATCCCCTGATAGTTAAGGATAAAATAAAAGCAATTATTCATCACTTATACAGGTAATTAAATTAACCATGAAAAACCCTATTGTTCTCATCGGCATTGGTGAAATGTCCGGCGTATTTACTCGCGCCTTGTTACGCGCAGGCTATCCTCTGTTTCCCATTACCAGAGAAATGGATATTAGCGAAATAGCTCAGCAGATCACACAGCCAGAAATGGTTCTTGTTGCTGTAGGTGAAACTGATTTAGATCCGGTTTTAGAGCAACTACCCGAAACCTGGAAAAATAAAGTTGCCCTGCTACAAAATGAATTATTACCCGGTGACTGGCAAAAACATCATCTTATTGATGCAAGCATTATTTCAGTCTGGTTTGAGAAGCAAAAAGGACAGGGTTTGGGACAGATCAAATATAAGCAATTTACTTTACATTTAGGCACACTTCAACCTCAGAATATTTAAATTCTGAAAAACTGTATTGAGTGGTGATTTTTTTAGTGCACGGCTCTGGTTGGTGGATAGCCAATCATGGACAGCCAGTCATCCACTTTTTGGCCCGAAATGCATTCATAGGCAGAAGTCCCTTTGTAACGACCCTGCCTGCGTGTTTTTAGGTTGTACTAAGCTTTAAAAAGCTCTAGAAAATTCTGATTAACGCCTTTTCGCACATAGAGATAAGGACGTAACACTGAATTAAATCCTTCAATCGCACTGGATGCCCGATAACGATTTTCGAGTAAACCTTTAATCCTAAAAAAATCAGTTAACCCTGCCAGCAAGCAAAATTTAGCATAAACAACCTAAAAGTCTGACTCATTATGTTCTATACCCAATCAACTTGAAAATGCAGGATCGAACACTTGGAAATTAT
>JAIVER010000341.1 GCA_023864145.1 Thiohalomonas sp.
TCATGGGCTGTGAGAGTAATTTGCGTCATTGGATAATTTTGATCTTTTTCTCTATGAAAATCAAGCATTTTCATAGGTCATGGGTATAGGTAGTGCTGGAATAAATTGTGTTTGATTTGGAATTATTCACTAATACTGTATTGTTTGAGTTTTTTACGCAATGTGCCGCGGTTAATGCCAAGAATTTGAGCTGCTTTACTTTGATTGCCTTTCGTATGTTCAAGAATGGTTTCAAGTAATGGTGTTTCAACTTCTGTAAGCAGCAGCTGGTATAAGTCATTTATGGTATGACCTTCAAGATCATTGATATAGCTGGTTAATACGGAGCGAACACAATCACGCAGTATAGTACTGCGGGCTGAATCCTCTTTATCTAAATTATTTGCATGATATGCTGTTGATTCAAACTGTTCAGGAGTCTTTAAATTTTTAATTTCGCTTATTACATTTTGCAATGCGGGCATGAATTTTAACCTAAAATAAATTATCAGTGAAGAAATATTACTTTTAAATGATTTTATTCATTATAGACTTAAAAAAAACTTTTTTTTGTAAGGTTTTTCTTTCAAATTAAAGTAAGCTGACTTTTTTTGACTATTGTCTGTCATGTAAAAATAGTATGTTGATATTAGTTACAGGTTTTTAAAAAATCAAGTGTGATGGCAAATTGCTGCTGAGCATCAGAGATTTGATTAATATTTTTCCAGAATTGCTCACCACCAGATAGAGGTTTGACTATTGCTGCAAGGTGTTTTCTTGCCATCCTTGTACCATGTGACTCACCATAAAATAAGTATAAATCATTCAGTAAGCTAAGAACTATCTCACTTTTTTTCTGTAATGATGGTTCGGGTAAATGTTGTCCTGTTGCTAAAAAATGGTTGATCTCAGCAAAGATCCAGGGTGCTTGAAGAGCTGCTCGCCAATCATGATTGCATCAACGCCAGTGTATTGTATTACATGTAAGGCCTTCTCCGCACTATTTATATATCATTTGCTATGATGGGGATATAAACTTGTTGTTTTACCGCTTTAATTCTTTCATATTCTGCGTCGCCGCTATAAGCGCAAGCACGTGTTCGGCCATGAATGGTGAGTGCCTGAATAGCACTTTTCTCAGCAATTTGAGCAATTTTTACGGCATTTTTATTGTTTCTATCCCAGCCGGTGCGAATTTTTAAGGTGACGGGAACAGAAACAGCCTGAACCACGGCAGATAAAATCTCACTGACCAATAACTCATTCTTTAATAAGGCTGTGCCTGCTGAGATATTAAAAACTTTCTTTGCTGGACAGCCCATATTTATGTCAATAATATCAGCACCATGCTGCACATTAAATTGTGCGGCACTAGCCATTTGCTTTGCTTCAGTACCAAGAATCTGTACAGATACAGGCTGATCTTCACCTTCATGATTAAGACGGGTGCGGGTTTTTAGTGAATTTAATAGTTAGGGTTTGGATGTGAGCATTTCAGAAATAGCCATTGCTGCACCTAATTGACGATAGAGCTGTCTAAATGGACGATCAGTGATGCCTGCCATTGGAGCTAAAAAAATAGGGCGTGTTTCTAAAGGGTGAGCAAGGCTTGAAATATCCGGTGCTTGAAATTGCCAGGAACCAATATTCATAAATATTTATTATTCCGTGACCCATAAGTAAAGAATGCTTATATACCCATGACCTATGAAAATCAAGCATTTTCATAGGTCATGGGTATAGTTCGGATAAAGTATAGGTGCTTTTGTTCAATTTTAACATTGAGAGGGTAAAATAATCTGTAATAAGTCATGTATTTGGACAGTACTTTGCTGATGATTAAGAACCGAATAGGTAATGATCATGGTAACTATTCAGCGTATTATTTACAAAAAGCCTGTGGTTGCTTATTTTGGGACAGCTCAACCCCGCTTTACAGTTTTCTGAGCTCAGCAATAAAAAAGGACGTTATCAAACCCCTGTTCTGAGATAATTATTGTTAGCAGATAATTTATCCAGGAGCAATACCCGTGACAGGCTTGCACAAGACTGATTTAACGACTTCCCAGAAAATAGAGTTTAGCGTAAAGGTATTGGCAAACCAAGGGTTACCTGGTTCAGGAGTCAAATAGTCAAGAGTATGGTTTATCTCGCCCCACACTCTATCGTGTTCAGGAAAATACCGCAGAAATTTTATTCTAGCATTTCAGTCAAACACAGGAGCAACTAAAAGCCCGTACCATCACGGTTGATCAAGTACAACTGGAACGTACCATTATTGCGTTGTCGATTATGGCACCT
>JAIVER010000342.1 GCA_023864145.1 Thiohalomonas sp.
CATGGGCTGTGAGAGTAATTTGCGTCATTGGATAATTTTGATCTTCTTCTCTATGAAAATCAAGCATTTTCATAGGTCATGGGTATATATGCAATTTACCACATTCTTTAAATAAATCACGTACATACATTACATGGTGGATAATGATGGTTGGAATTAACACGTTTTGTATATCCATTGACATATCAGAGATACCTTATGTATACATATAGGCTGGCTATTACAATACTTAACAGCATCAGCGGAAATGCGATGAGCATAAATTGGATAAAATGAATGCGGTAGCCCGCACGTTCAGCAAAGCCGGCAACGATGAGGTTAGCACTGGCTCCCACCAGTGAGCCATTTCCTCCAAGGCAGGCACCGAGTGACAATGACCACCATAAAGGCATTAATTGATCCGCACCGCCAAATGTCGGTGCCATTGACTCGATTATAGGGATCATGGTGGCAACAAAGGGAAGATTATCGACAATTGCAGAAAATACAGCCGATACCCATATGATCGCCATAGCAGTCAGGGTAAGATCTCCTCCAGTTAATGAGAGTACCTGATTTGCAAATATGTTCAGAAGGCCCGCATGTTCTATAGCATGGACGAGAATGAATAAACCGACAAAAAAGAAAATGGTGCCCCATTCAACTTCAGCAAAACTTTTATGAACATTTTCACTTTGCTCTTTAGCTCCTGTGTTGATATTTGTCAGCAACAAAAGTAAAGCAGCTCCCATCATAGAAACAGTTGCAGGTTCAAGATGCAGTGGATGGGCGAAAAGAAAACCGATAATAACCAGTGAAATGACTAATAAAGATTTCTTGAGTAATGGAACATCGGTGATTGCCTGTCTTTCCTTAAACTGCATAATACGTTCTCGAGCCTCATCGGTGGCATGCATATGACGCCCCCAGATTAGATAGATAACGAAGAGTGTTATGGGAAAAATAATTAGTGTAATTGGAGCTGTGTTAATTAAGAAATCATTGAATGTCAAATTGAAGGCAGAGCCAATCATAATATTGGATGGATCGCCGATTAATGTCGCTGTTCCGCCAATATTTGAGGCAAAAATTTCGGCAAAGAGAAAGGGGTAAGGGTGAATCTTTAATTCACCGGTAATCAATAAGGTAACCGGTGCGATCAGCAAGATGGTGGTGACATTATCCAGCAATGCTGAAAATAAGCCTGTCACGAGTGACAAGATGAATAAAATACCCCATGGACTAGCCTTTACTTTCTTGGCCGACCACACTGCAACAAACTGAAATACGCCACTACGTCGAGAAATAGCAACAATGACCATCATTCCAGTCAACAAACCCAGTGTATTAAAATCGATGCCATTAATTGCGGTCTGCTGATTAAGTACTCCCAGAGAGATCATCAAACCAGCACCTAACAGGGCGACAATGGAACGATTGATTTTTTCGGTAATAATCACAGCATAAGTGATGACGAAAACGATACTGGATACCCATAATGGGTCCCAGGCGAATATTATAGCTGATGCATGGGAATCCATTTTATATTCCTTAATTGCGTTATAATTTCAAAATAGATTTCAAGGTGGAGTATTTGTTTCAGCATCATTATACGGCCAGATATCTTTATCGCCCAGAAGATTAACGCTTAGTTTAGTCAGTACATCCCAGTTTGACACCATGCCGGCCAGTTTTTTCTTTTTGCCTTCCACCACAACAACTGGCAAACTAATTGGGCTTTCAAAGAGTAATTGCAATAGTTCTGGTAGCGTTGTATCAGGATGACATAAACGTAGTTTCCCCGCTTTTTCCAGTAAACTTGATACGGGTTTTTGGCCTAATTTAGTCAAGCGTCTTAACAATTCATCAGTATCGTCAGGCATAAAATTGATGTGCATGAGCAGACTGCTTTCATTGAGTTTTGCTGCTTTAGGAAGCAGCTCTCGTGATAAACGGCGTAAACTAAATAATCCTAGAAATGTACCATCATTATCCAGTACGGGTAAATTGTGTACTGCATGCTTACACATGAGCTGCAAAGCGTCAGCTATAGTATCATCTGGCTTCAATGTAACAACATTAGTACTCATTATGGTTGTGGCAGTCATAGCCTGGTTACCTCATTACATAAAAGGGGTTAAATTCCTGGTTTCTCAATACATCTTTATTTTAACACTAAATTATTATGGAACCTAAAGTTTAGAGTTTCACATTCCTCAAAAGAGGAAAAAAATTTAAAAGTTGACAAAAAAAAGGCGGTATCGTTGCTGCTCCTAATAAAAA
>JAIVER010000343.1 GCA_023864145.1 Thiohalomonas sp.
CATGGGCTGTGAGAGTAATTTGCGTCATTGGATAATTTTGATCTTCTTCTCTATGAAAATCAAGCATTTTCATAGGTCATGGGTATAAACCATACTCTTGACTCATTTGAGTCACCGAAGCATGTAACCCTTGGTTTGCCAATACCTTTGCGCTAAACTCTATTTCCTGGGAAGTCGTTAAATCAGTGTTGTGCAAGCCTGTCACGGGTATTGCTCCTGGATAAATTGTCTGGTAACAATATTATCTCAGAACACGGGTTTGATGACTTCCTTTTTTATTGCTGAGCTCAGAAAACTGTAAAGCGGGGTTGAGCTCTCTCAATCAATATTCCTTTGCAAAGTGAGAGTGCAAATTGCACTCTCACTTTGCAAACTGCTTTTAATTGATAATAATAAATTTCAATAATCATCTCTATCTGCTTGAATGCCAAAGATAAAATATTTTGGCATAATAAATGCTATTTCAAGTAGAGTAAGTAGAGTTTGAAAAAACATTTATCATTTATAAATATAAACAAAACTAAGGAAGATATGATGCAACGTAGACATTTCCTGAAAAACACAATGGCAACTGCTGCAGTTGCTTTGGCCGCAACTAGCGGTTTCTTAGTTCCTCTTAAGGTTCTAGCCTGGAACAAAGAAGCTTTTAATGCTAAAGATGTGCAAGGTGCAATGAAAGCCTCAATTGGTACTGAATTAACTACAGCCAGTGATAAAATCAATATTAAAGCGCCTGATATTGCTGAAAACGGTGCTGTTGTTCCTGTCACTATCAGCTCAACTTTAAGCGATGTAAAATCAATTACCATTATTTCAGAAAAGAATCCTACTCCTTTAATTGCTAAGTTTAACTTAAAAGGTAAAGCTGAAGCGCTCGTTTCTACTCGTATTAAAATGGGTAAGACTTCTAACCTTATTGCAATTTGTGAGTCTGGCGGCAAATTTTATAGTGCAAGAAAAGAAGTTAAAGTCACTATCGGTGGTTGTGGCGGCTAATTTTTTAGCTCATTAGCTGAAAACTCTCATCCTTGATAAGACACTTTTTACTTGATCAATTCAAGTTCAAGTACATCAAAATTTAGAACAGGTAAATAAAAATGGCCAAGAAGTCAATTAAAATTCGTGCTAAAGCAAAGAATGGCGTGGTTACAGTAAAAGCGCTAATCAGTCATAAAATGGAAACAGGTTTACGTAAAGATAAAAAGACAGGAAAAGTTATTTCTGCTCATTTTATTGAAGCTGTTGATTGTGATCACAACGGTGCGCCCGTTTTGAATGCAGAATGGGGTGTTGGAATCTCTAAAAACCCTTATCTATCATTCAAATTTGCTGGTGCTTCAGGTGATACTGTTAAGTTAACCTGGAAAGATAATACAGGTAAAAGTGATACACTGGAAACTAAAGTCAAATAACTGACTTTATATCGTCTGCTATAACAATAATAAACAGACTACTATCAGGGATTTTTAATCACTTGTTTAATCCCTGATAGTCTACTACAAATTTACCGACACTAAGATAATCCCCCCCATCTTTAGTTGGTAATGTGAAGGGAGTAACTGGCATAAAAACCGGTTATGCCCTTTTTTTATGTTCCACTTTTTGTGTTAAAATAGCTTTTTATTAATTAAATAGAACAAGACTATGGCAATGACCGAAACCGAATTTAAAGAATTTATTGAACAGCTAATCATTCAAATTGAAGATGCTTTAGAAGAGCTTGATAACGATATTGATTATGAATCATCTGATGGTATCTTAACCATTATTATGGAAAATAAATCACAGATCATTATTAATCGCCAAAGTGCAGCATTACAACTCTGGTTAGCGGCTAAATCAGGTGGTTATCATTTTGATTATGATGAAGCAAAAGGCTGGCAGGATGATCGTAGTGGTGAAGCCTTTATTGATACCTTAAATCGTTGTTTAACTGAACAATCCAATGAAAAAATTGAATTAGATCTGGAATAACTCATGTTTTACCTTAGTGCTCAAACTCCAGCATCAAAAAGACATTGTTGCTTATATACCCATGACCTATGAAAATGCTTGATTTTCATAGAGAAGAAGATCAAAATTATCCAATGACGCAAATTACTCTCAGAGCCCATGAAAAATCAGCTCTAGAAATGCAACATAAGCATTCTAGAAATGGAAAAGAACGAGATATACCCAATCAACTTGAAAATGCAGGATCGAACACTTGGAAATTGTCATTAATTCGAGAATCTAATGATTTTCCAATGCTCGGTAAAAT
>JAIVER010000344.1 GCA_023864145.1 Thiohalomonas sp.
TTTTTTGATGAAATTTTACCGAGCATTGGAAAATCATTAGATTCTCGAATTAATGATAATTTCCAAGTGTTCGATCCTGAATTTTCAAGTTAATTGGGTATATTTACTGACTCTTTAGCGACTTTTTTAGAGGCGCTAAAAACAAAAAGAGAAATAAATTACCATGAAAAAACCGTTTCAACTGGTTTCATCGTTTACACCTGATGGTGATCAGCCGGCAGCAATAAAAATGCTCACTGAAGCTCTTCAGGATGGTGAAGCGGCAATGACTTTATTAGGTGTTACTGGTTCGGGTAAAACATTTACCATGGCCAATATTATGCAGAATCTGCAGAGGCCAACCCTGATCCTGGCGCATAATAAAACCTTAGCGGCGCAACTCTATGGAGAAATGAAAGAATTTTTTCCCTATAATTCTGTTGAATATTTCGTATCTTACTATGATTATTATCAACCTGAAGCCTATGTGCCGGCATCCGATACGTTTATAGAAAAAGACGCCTCAATTAATGAACATATCGAACAAATGCGTTTGTCTGCTACGAAAGCCCTTTTGGAAAGAAAAGATACGATTATTGTTGCCTCGGTTTCCTGTATTTATGGCCTGGGTGATCCTCAATCGTATTTAAAAATGCTCCTGCATGTGGTTAAAGGCGATAGGGTTGATCAGCGAACCATCTTAAGACGTCTGGCAGAGCTACAGTATAAGCGCAATGATGTGGAATTGCATCGGGCAACTTATCGTGTGCGTGGTGATGTGATTGATATTTATCCGGCTGATTCTGATAGTGAAGCTGTTCGTATTGAACTCTTTGATGATGAAGTAGAAGGATTGAGTTATTTTGATCCGCTCACAGGAGAAGTGTTACGTCGCGTGCCGCGCATTACTGTTTATCCAAAAACACACTATGTGACACCTCGGGAAACGCTGCTGGCTGCGGTTGAAAAAATTAAAGCTGAGTTAAAAGAACGTCTGGCACAGCTTTATTCACTAAACAAACTGGTAGAAGCTCAGCGTCTTGAGCAGCGCACACAACTTGATATAGAAATGATACTGGAGCTGGGTTATTGCTCCGGAATTGAAAATTATTCACGTTATCTCTCCGGTCGTGAAGCAGGATCTCCGCCACCGACATTTTTAGATTACTTACCCGATGATGCCCTGCTGTTTATTGATGAAAGCCACGTCACTGTTTCTCAGGTGGGGGCTATGTACAAAGGTGATCGTTCAAGAAAAGAAAATCTGGTGGAGTACGGCTTTCGTTTACCCTCAGCACTAGATAACCGGCCATTAACATTTGAAGAGTTTGAGCGCATAGAACCGCAGACTATCTTTGTTTCAGCCACTCCGGGTAACTATGAAGCTGAAAAATCCCAGATAGTCGCTGAGCAGATAGTCAGACCAACAGGCCTGATTGATCCATCTGTTGAAGTGAGAGCAGCGACCACCCAAGTTGATGATTTACTTTCTGAAATTCGCAAACGAGTAGAAAAAAAGGAACGGATGTTAGTGACCACGCTGACCAAGAGAATGGCTGAAGATTTAACAGATTATTACTTAGAACATGATGTTCGGGTACGCTATCTGCATTCAGATATTGACACTGTTGAACGGGTAGAAATTATCCGGGATTTACGTCTGGGTGAGTTTGATGTTTTGGTGGGTATTAACCTGCTTAGAGAAGGCCTGGATATTCCTGAAGTCTCACTGGTGGCTATTTTAGATGCTGACAAAGAAGGCTTTTTGCGCTCAGAGCGTTCCTTAATTCAGACCATGGGACGTGCCGCCCGTCATGTTAATGGCGAAGTCATTCTTTATGCCGACAGAATTACCGGCTCAATGCAGCGCGCAATGGATGAAACATCCAGAAGACGGAAAAAACAAATAGCCTATAATATAGCTCACGGCATTGTCCCCAAAGGTATTAAAAAATCCGTTAAAGATATACTCGAAGCCACCATTCCTGGTGCAGGATTAGCGGTTGCAAAAAATAAAAAAGTGCCTGAAGCCGCTGGTCGCTATGATGTAATGTCTCGAAAAGAACTGGAAAAGCATATTAAAGAACAGGAAGACAAAATGTATGCTCATGCACAAAATATGGAATTTGAAGAAGCTGCCCAGCTGCGTGATCAAATTAAAATCCTGCAAGATAAATTCATAAGCCTTTATACCCATGACCTATGAAAATGCTTGATTTTCATAGAGAAGAAGATCAAAATTATCCAATGACGCAAATTACTCTCACAGCCCATGA
>JAIVER010000345.1 GCA_023864145.1 Thiohalomonas sp.
CAAAAAGTTGCTGTCTTCGTTTAGATAAGCGACAATGCAAAACTTTATAAATTTTAATTTAGAAATTCCTTAATTCCAGGAGAAACATATGCCAGATCGTAAGGTACTAGCCAATGCTATTCGTGCATTAACTATGGATGCCGTACAAAAAGCAAACTCAGGCCACCCGGGTGCGCCGATGGGGATGGCTGATATCGCAGAAGTACTCTGGAATGGCTTCATGAATCATAATCCGGCTAATCCAAATTGGGCTAACCGTGACCGTTTTGTATTATCAAATGGTCATGGCTCAATGCTGATTTATTCACTGCTGCATTTGACTGGTTATGACCTTTCAATTGATGATCTGAAAAGCTTCCGCCAGTTGCACTCTAAGACCCCCGGTCACCCTGAGTACGGTTATGGACCTGGTGTTGAAACAACCACAGGCCCATTAGGCCAGGGTATCACTAATGCCATTGGTATGGCGATTGCTGAAAAAGCATTGGCAGGCAAATTTAACCAGAAAGGTCACAAAATTGTTGACCACAACACTTATGTGTTTTTAGGTGATGGTTGTCTGATGGAAGGTATTTCTCATGAAGCCTGTTCATTAGCCGGTACTTTAGGTCTGGGCAATTTGATTGCATTCTGGGATGACAACGGTATTTCTATTGACGGTCACGTTGACGGCTGGTTCACAGACGATACCCCTAAGCGTTTTGAATCTTATGGCTGGCATGTTATTGCTGATGTTGATGGTCATAGTCCAGAAGAACTTCTAAAAGCAACTGAAATGGCTAAAACCATAACAGACAAGCCGACCATGATCTGCTGTAAAACAACCATTGGTTTTGGTTCACCAAACAAAGCGGGCAGCCATGCTTGTCACGGTGCACCCTTAGGTGAAGAAGAAGTTAATCTGACTAAGGCTGCTCTGGGCTGGGATCACGGTGCATTTGAAGTACCTGATGATGTTTATCAGGGTTGGGATGCAAAAGAAAAAGGTGCTGCGGCAGAAGCAGCATGGAATGATAAATTTTCAGGATACAAGGCTGAGTTCCCTGAATTAGCAGCAGAATTTGAACGCCGTATGTCGGGTGATTTACCCGCAGACTGGGCTGCTCAATCAGCAGAATATATTGCTTCTGTTAATGCCGATGCAAAAAGCCCGGCTACCCGTCAAGCATCATTAGCGAGTATCGAAGCGTACTCAGCCATGTTACCTGAATTATTTGGTGGTTCTGCCGATCTGGGTTGTTCTAACCTGACTGAGTGGTCTGGTTATAAGCCAATGTGTGATAATGAAGAATTTAACTACGTTAACTACGGTGTCCGTGAGTTTGCCATGTCAGCCATTATGAATGGTGCGGCATTACATGGTGGTTTGATTCCATTTGGCGCGACCTTCTTAATGTTCTCTGAATACGCACGTAATGCCTTACGCATGGCGGCATTAATGAAGATTCGTTCTATCTTTGTTTACACTCATGACTCAATTGGTCTGGGTGAAGATGGTCCAACCCATCAGGCTGTTGAACAAATTCCAACAATGCGTATGATTCCGAACATGGCTATTTGGCGTCCTTGTGATGCAGTTGAATCAGCGGTTGCATGGCAGCAGGCAGTTGAACGAGCAGACGGTCCATCTTGCCTAATCTTCTCTCGTCAGGGCTTACCTCATCAAACCCGTACAAATGCTCAAATATCTGCGATTACAAATGGTGCTTACATTCTTAAAGACTGTGAAGGTACACCTGATGTCATCATTATCGGTACCGGTTCTGAAGTCGCACTGGCTATGGGTGCAGCAGAGCAGATGTCAGACAAAAAAGTACGTGTTGTCTCTATGCCGTCAACTAATATATTTGATGCACAAGATGCTGACTATAAAGCTTCGGTTTTACCAAAAGGTATACCAACAATTGCTGTTGAAGCAGCGGTAACTGATGCATGGTACAAATATGCAGATGCTGTCGTTGGTATTGATCACTTTGGTGAATCAGCACCAGCAGTTCAATTATTTAAAGAATTCGGCTTCACTGTAGAAAACGTAGTGGCAACAGCTGAATCAGTTATGTAATTTACTTGCGTCAATTAGTACTGTAAAGGTACCTAATTGACGCATTCATCACTTTCAAATTCTTAATTTTAACTCTATTTTAAACGAAGCATTTTTAAAATTGGTTACAAAAGAAGTCTTTTAATTTTCAGGAGAAAGAATAATGGCTCTTAAAGTCGGTATTAATGGTTTTGGCCGT
>JAIVER010000346.1 GCA_023864145.1 Thiohalomonas sp.
TTGATTCTATCTCGTTCTTTTCCATTTCTAGAATGCTTATGTTGCATTTCTAGAGCTGATTTTTCATGGGCTGTGAGAGTAATTTGCGTCTTTGGATAATTTTGATCTTCTTCTCTATGAAAATCAAGCATTTTCATAGGTCATGGGTCTATGACAGTTTATGTGGATCCGGATGGTACCATGAGAGGGATGCAGGCAGGCCATAAATTTACCTCAAAATGGCAGATCAGTGAGCAGGGAGAAATATGCCTCTCTTTATAGAGATAAAATGATTTGTCGTTTTGTTATGGAAGAAGAAGGCAATTATAAAAAATATAAAATTAATGAACAGGGTGAAAAAGTAGTACTGGTCATCTACCAGTCATTTGCTTCGGGTAATATTCATAATTATTAGGCCGAGTTGAGATTTATCTCTTATCTCTTATCTCTGCCTTATCCTGTATTGATTCTATTTCTTTAATAAATAAAGTATGACTCAAAAAAAGACGCACGATAATATGGATGCCCATTGGCTTAATCAGTCGATAATTGTTCTCAAGGGTATTGGCGCAAAAATGCTGGAGCGTTTTTCTAAACGCTCATTATTTACGCTCAATGATTTATTGTTTCACCTGCCTGTCAGATATCAGGATAAAACCAGAGTTGTACCTATTTCTACCTTGAGAGTGGGCGATAGTGCGTTAGTGAGCGGCGAACTGATTGCTTGTAAAACGCATACTGCCAGACGTGCGGTGTTAAGTTGTGAAATCAATGACGGCAGTGGTGTCATCAGTTTCCGTTTTTTTCATTTTAATAAACAACAGGCTTTAGCCTTAAGGCGTGCGCTGGAACAGCGCAAGTGCTTAAAATGCTTTGGTAATATTAAGCGCGGACGACAGTCTCTGGAAATCACCCATCCGGAATATCGAATTATTGATCAGCACCAGTCCATTCAATTAGATGAAAGATTAACCCCTGTTTATCCTGCAGCAGAAGGACTTTCACAACTGCCCTTGCGCAATGCTATTCAACAAGTTCTGCAGCAAATACAACATCAAGCTCAACTGGAAGAAGGTGTTTCTGAACAAGCGGCTCTGGTCAGTGATTATCTGCCATTGGAGATACGAGAAGAATTACAGCTCCCTTCTTTGCTTGATGCCTTATTTTATCTGCATGCCCCCCGCCTGATTGCCCTGTATTTGAACTGATAGAGGGGAATGCTCCTTATCGGTAAAGTCTGGTGTTTGAAGAACTACTGGCACATCAGTTGACGATGAAGCCTGCTTATCAACATCAAATGCAGCATTATTCCTACCCATTTACCTTTGCAGACAAGACTGAAAAACTGCAATACAGCGCACAGTTTCTCAAGCAACTTCCCTTTAAACTAACCAAAGCACAATTACGGGTTATTGCTGAAATTGCTGCTGATCTCAGTCAACCTCATCCCATGCAGCGTCTAATTCAGGGTGATGTCGGTTCGGGGAAAACAGTGCTTGCAGCGATGTCACCACTGTTTTCCATAGAAAATGGCTTCCAGGTTGCCTTAATGGCGCCCACTAGTTATTAGCAGAGCAGCATCGTAATAATTTTCAGCAATGGCTGCAGCCAATGGGACTGGATGTTGCGTGGCTAAGTGGTAAATGTAAAGCGAAACAACGCAGAGAAGCGTTAGAAAGTATTGCTGATGGCTCGGCTCAAATGATTGTCGGGACACATGCTTTGTTTCAGTCAGAGGTTGTTTTTCATCAGCTGGGTCTGCTGATTATTGATGAACAACATCGTTTTGGTGTTCATCAGCGTTTATCTTTGCTGCAAAAGGGTAAGAAGGAAAAAACCAGGAAAGAAAATGAACAGTCTGATAAGCAGAACGAACAGGACTATTATCCACATCAACTGATTATGACGGCAACACCGATACCTCGTACTCTGGCAATGACTGCCTATGCTGATTTGGACTGTTCAGTGATTGATGAGTTACCCCCGGGCAGAAGGCCGCTAGAAACAGTAGTGCTTGGTGAGCAGCTCCGTGATGATATTTTACAACGGCTCCATCAAGCCTGTTTATACCCAATCAACTTGAAAATGCTCGGTAAAATTTCATCAAAAAACTCATTAATTTTCTGTCGAAACTCTTTAGCATTGTGAAAAAAATGATTATTCCTCACCGTTTCATTCATTACTTTCCATAACCGCTCTATCAGATTCAAATTTGGGCTATAAGGTGGTAAATAATACAATTTAATATCTAATTGTTGTGC
>JAIVER010000347.1 GCA_023864145.1 Thiohalomonas sp.
ACTTCTACCGCCTCAGGAAGTGGATTTCTAGTCGCTAAAGCCTGATCACCCGTTGGGTGATCAGATTTGGGTGGCAAAACCATCATTTCATCCTTGTTTTTCAAATACTTGTGATTTTAGCCTATTTTCAACTGATTAAACTAGGGTCATACACTACCCGCATGGTATGCTTTAAATCAATATATAAAACAGGATGCTGCTAATTTAAAACGACTGAGAAGAATGTATAAAAAGTGGCCTTATTTTAATGCCTTATTAGACAATACTCAGATGGCCCTTTTTAAAGCAGACATGGATATTGCCAAAGAATACGCTGAATTATGCAAAGATGAAAAAATCAGAGACAGTGTTTATAAGTTAATCAGAGATGAATATGATCTCACCATGAATAATATTTTTAAAATCGCACAAATTGATGAACTACTTAAACATAACCCGATTCTCAAGCTTTCATTAGGTCGACGCTAGGCCTATCTTGACTCATTGGTGCAGATTCAATTAACACTATTAAAACGCTATCGTAACGAAACCTTAACCACTGAAGAACAGGATGTCTGGTTAAGTCCCCTATTACGTTCCATTAATGCCATAGCTGCTGGTATGAGAAATACCGGCTAATTCAACTACCTAATTTAAGTGCAACCATCAAATCGGAGCTGTTGTTTTATGTTAATTGTTATCTCTCCTGCTAAAAAACTGGATTTTGAGAGTTTGCCGCAAACTGACGATTTTAGTATGCCTGACTGCCTGGAAGATGCCAGTGAATTAATCAATACACTAAGACCCTACTCCGTTGCACAATTAGAAAAATTGATGCACTTAAGTAACAATCTGGCACAGTTAAATCATGATCGCTATAACAACTGGAGCTTAGCGTTTAATCCTCAAAATGCCAAACAAGCTATTTTGACTTTTAAGGGTGATGTCTATGCGGGTATTAATATTGAGAGTTTTTCTGATGAGGCATTAAGTTTTACACAAGATCATTTACGCATTTTATCAGGTTTATATGGTTTATTACGCCCACTGGATTTAATGCAGCCCTACCGACTGGAAATGGGTACTCGTCTTGAAAATAAACGGGGAAAAAACTTATATGAATTCTGGGGCAGTCAGATCACACAATTAATTAATCAACAACTAAAAAAATCGAGTACGGATACCTTAGTGAATTTAGCCTCGAATGAGTATTTTAAATCAGTAAAAACAAAAGAAATTGATGGGCAGATCATCACCCCTATTTTTAAACAAAAAAGAGATGACGGCAGTTATAAAATTATCGGCATCTATGCTAAGAAAGCCCGCGGCATGATGAGTGCTTTTATTCTTAAAAATCAATTAACTGATGTTGAACGCATTAAAGAGTTTAGTGAAGCGGGCTATGCCTACAACCCTGATTTATCTAACAAAACAGATTGGGCTTTCTCTCGTGATAAACAGCTCTCATGATAGACAAGTCTAGTAGAAATACTCATAGAAACAAAAATTATGACAAGTAATAATGGTGAAAAGCAGGCTTAAAATTTCTTTCTTAATTTCATTTTATCACCATCTCTGACCATATGAACCCGGCTTAGGAAAGACTCCCCTAATAATACCTCACTTGGGAAGGAACCTTCCAGGACAACGGCATGCACATTATAGATTTTAATATGCCCTATTTTTACTTCATTTAAAGTAAGAGCATAACCTTTTGCAATTCCTGATGCTGTTGATGATTGCATTGGGGTACCTTTTTTATACTTTAAAACCATTCGTCGTGCTTCAACTGAACTCATAGCAACCGATGTCGCCCCGGTATCAATTAAAAAATGGGTAGAAAATTTATTAATGCTGCCGTGAACACGAAACATATTATTTATATCTTTCCAAACTAGCAGTTCTTTACCAGGATCAGCCTTTTTATAACTCGTGCTGATTTCTGATCCGAGTTTAAACGTTTTCTTCTGACCATCTAACTCTAAAACAACTGCATTACTATCAGAGCTGATTAATTTGACTCCGTTAAATGTTTGGCCTTTTTTTAATATCTTTTGACTACCTTCAATAACCAACATGGCTTTATCTGTAAATAGTGCCATGACTTTAACTTTATGACTGGCAAAGCTATTTAATGAGGACAATAATAATATTAAAGAGACTAAAGTTTAGAGTTTCACATTCCTCAAAAGAGGAAAAAAATTTAAAAATATAACAGTTGACAAAAAAAAGGCGGTATCGTTGCTGCTCC
>JAIVER010000348.1 GCA_023864145.1 Thiohalomonas sp.
TGGGCTGTGAGAGTAATTTGCGTCATTGGATAATTTTGATCTTCTTCTCTATGAAAATCAAGCATTTTCATAGGTCATGGGTATATGCTGGAAAATTACATATTGAATGGGATTCCAATGGCAAAGTCCCCCCCATGGGGCAATTAGCCTTTTTCATCCCGTTTTTAAAATTAGGTGATCGATTTGATCCCTGGGTAAGCGATTGTCCTTTACATTATCGAAGCAATAATGCGCCTAAAAAAGTGAATGTACTGGGCTCATTATTTCTTTCCATTTTGCCGGGACATAATCGCTATGCACACATCACTAATCTAATGAGTGATCAAGTTAATTCATGATTATTAGGCATGAGCAAAGTGGTCAGTGATGATTCTGCTCGTCGGAGTTTGAATAAAATTGAACCTAAATAAATCAGTTGAATCGTAGCGAGAGCGATCAAAGTGTTGGAGATTCAAGGCTTTTCAGGTTATTTTGGATTTATTCGTAGTCACCCTACGGGTGAATTCAAAATACTCTGAAAAGTCTTTAAGATTCAATGTCTTGGATGCTCGCAGTAGGTTCAACTGATTTATTTAGGTTGAAGAGAAGGCAGGCATCGAATGGCTACAAACACATTTACAATCTTGCTATGCTCCCTTATTAAGCACGCCTTGGATTTTAGATCTCGATGTCACCGTCAAACCATTATATGGACATCAGGAAGGGGCAAAAAAAGGTTAGAATCCACAAAAACCCGGCAGGCCATCTCACACTTATCATACCTATACCCATGACCTATGAAAATGCTTGATTTTCATAGGTCATGGGTATATAGACTAACCGTTCCTATAGAGCACCTCTACTTAGCTGCTAAATCAGTCGGCAAAGGTCACTGGCCAAAACCTATTCAGGAAAAAGGAGCTGAATAGTTACTCGTTCTTATGCGTGAATTTAATAATATGAGCATTCAAGTAAAAGAGCTACTCTCTAATCGGACGACCTTATTAGCTGGAATTGCACACGACCCACGAACGCCACTGACACAAATCCAACTCGCTCTGTCTATGCTGCCAAACGATGGCGCTGATTCTGAGCTAATGGAGAGTATTCGCAATGATTTGGATAATATAAACCACCTTATTAGTGAGACCTTAAGCATAAGCCTGGGACTAGAAGAACAAAACGCAGTGACAATTGATATTAATAATATCAAAAAACATGGCGCTCATATCGAGTGGTCACCAGAACAAGTCTGCACTTTGACGTTACCACATTTAGCTCTACGTAGCATCATCAATAATCTATTGGAAAATAGCATCCTCTATGGTGATGAAAAACCTCTTTATGTAAACTGTGAGTGTAATAAATAAATGGTCTCTATCCAAATTATGGACAGTGCTGCAGGTATACCCCCAGAAAAAATAGAAGCGGTATTCCGCCCCTTTTACCGACTAGAGACTTCTCGTGGAAGCAGTACAGGGGGAAGTGAAGTGGGCCTCGCTATAGTAAAACAATTAGCTGATGCTAACGGTTGGGACGTGCAATTAATACCTCGCCCTGAAGGTGGAACAAAAGCCGTTTTAAAGCTGCCTTTAGCCTCATAATTATCTCACTCCTTATTATCACTTTGCCCAATAATAGATTTTAGATCAGCAAAAGGGTTATGTGTCGCGGCTTCAGTTTGGCTGCCTGCATTGACATCACCATAAGCTTCATACTCATTCATTTTCTGATGCTCATTATCATGACAATAAATGCACAGATTTTCCCAATTACTGCCATCTGGCGGATTATTATTATGATTGTGATCAATATGGTGGACTGTGAGTAATTGCAAATTTTCCCGTGTGAAGGTCTTGCCACAACGGCCACAGACCCAGGGATGTAATTTTAGAGATTGTTCACGATAGCATTTTTCACGTTCATTGACCTCTGTATGCACTTTTTTAACAATTGCATCTAATTTACCCGTATCCATTTTTTTCTTTTTGTCTTTACGTCTGCCAACCATTGTTATAACCTGTTTCTTTTATCCAGGCTCCCTATACCCAATCAACTTGAAAATGCAGGATCGAACACTTGGAAATTGTCATTAATTTGAGAATCTAATGATTTTCCAATGCTCGGTAAAATTTCATCAAAGAACTCATTACTTTTTTGTCGAAACTCTTTAGCATTGTGAAAAAAATGATTATTTCTCACCTTTTCATTCATTACTTTCCATAACCGCTCTATCGGATTCAA
>JAIVER010000349.1 GCA_023864145.1 Thiohalomonas sp.
TCATTTTTTTCACAATGCTAAAGAGTTTCGACAGAAAATTAATGAGTTTTTTGATGAAATTTTACCGAGCATTGGAAAATCATTAGATTCGCGAATTAATGATAATTTCCAAGTGTTCGATCCTGCATTTTCAAGTTGATTGGGTATACATACTACATTAAGTCGGGGATCAAGCAGAACAACCGCCGTATTTAAGTTGTCCAGTATATTGATTGCTGAATGCTTTAAATCAGTCTGGTGCTTTATTTGAGTGCTCATTGAGCAAGCATAGTGTCTTCATTGTAAGGAATAAAGCAATAACTAAACCATAATTATGAATAGTGTTAAAAATAATTATAAGTAATTGTTTTTATGGGGTAAAATCAAGTTTCTCAAGTTTGATAGAATCATATGCTTTATTATAACGCACTTTTTTGGTGCAGGAACATTGATAATAAAATTAAAAAAGCCCCCTTAAAAATTCAGGAGGCTTTATAGTAGAGATATCTGATTTAAGTTGAAAATACTAGCCTAACAGCTATAGTACATATCAAATTCAACGGGATGAGTTGTCATGCGTAAGCGGGTAACTTCTTCCATTTTCAGAGTAATAAAAGCCTGAATCATATCTTCCGGGAAGACACCGCCAGCGGTTAAAAAGTCCATATCATTTTCCAGTGCTTCTAAGGCCTGATCTAATGAGCTGGCTACTGTCGGGATCTCAGCGGCTTCTTCAGGAGGCAGATCATATAAATCTTTATCCATTGCATCACCAGGGTGGATGCGGTTTTGAATACCATCAAGGCCAGCCATTAACATAGCAGAAAATGCCAAATAAGGGTTGGCTGTCGGATCAGGAAAGCGTACTTCAACACGCCTTCCATTAGGGTTTGACTCATAAGGTATACGAATAGAAGCAGAGCGGTTACGAGCAGAATAGGCCAGCATAACCGGTGCTTCGAAGCCAGGCACTAAACGTTTATAACTATTGGTTGAAGCGTTGGTAAATGCATTTAAAGCACGAGCATGCTTAATGATGCCGCCAATATAATACAGGGCTGTTTCTGATAAACCTGCATAGCCATCACCGGAAAACAAGTTTTCAGCATCTTTAAAGATAGACTGATGAACATGCATGCCGGAGCCGTTATCACCAACAATGGGTTTAGGCATGAAGGTGGCTGTTTTACCATAGGCATGAGAGACATTATGAATGACATATTTCATTTGCTGTACTTCATCTGCCTTACGGATGAGACTATTGTATTTCACCCCGATCTCACACTGACCCGCAGTGGCAACTTCATGGTGATGCACTTCAACTACCTGACCCATTTCTTCCAGAGTTAAACACATTTGAGCCCGGATATCATGCAGTGAATCAACCGGAGGGACGGGGAAGTAACCGCCTTTAATACCAGGTCTATGTCCCATATTGCCGTCATGATAGACTTTCTCTGAGTTCCACTCTGATTCTTCTGAATCAACCTTGACAAATGTGCCGCTCATATCAGAGCCCCAGCGTACATCGTCCAGAATAAAAAATTCTGGCTCAGGACCAAAATAGGCTTCATCACCAATGCCGCTGGATTTAAGGTGTTCAATGGCACGTTTGGCAACAGAGCGAGGATCACGCTCATAACCCTGCATGGTGGCAGGCTCAACAATATCACAGGTGATAATGATGGTGGGTTCATCTGTAAAGGGGTCTAATACCGCAGTGCTGGCATCAGGCATTAAAATCATGTCAGAATCATTAATCCCTTTCCAACCTGCTATTGATGAGCCATCAAACATTTTTCCATCTTCAAATGTACAGGCTTCAACTGTTTTGGCAGGAACACTGACATGTTGCTCTTTACCATGAGTATCTGTGAAACGAAAATCAACAAATTTCACACCGTTTTCTTCAATCATTTGTAAAACATTATCAGACATTGTGGATCTCCGGTTATTGCAAAAAGTTATGAAATGGAATTATTTTTTTGTACAAACTCAATTTAATCAGTAAATGCACTATTATGTTGCGTCATTATGCTTAATTGCACTATATTGGTGCGTCATCGATAAAGTAAGTGTAGACTATCTATATAATTTAGTGTTTTCACTGAAGCCTGAAGCGCTAAATTGTTTTGCTAAAATATCGGGTTTATACCCAATCAACTTGAAAATGCAGGATCGAACACTTGGAAATTATCATTAATTCGAGAATCTAATGATTTTCCAATGCTCGGTAA
>JAIVER010000350.1 GCA_023864145.1 Thiohalomonas sp.
AATTGTATTATTTACCACCTTATAGCCCAAATTTGAATCCGATAGAGCGGTTATGGAAAGTAATGAATGAAAAGGTGAGAAATAATCATTAGATTCTCGAATTAATGATAATTTCCAAGTGTTCGATCCTGCATTTTCAAGTTAATTGGGTATATATGCTTACAAACATAATAACTTAATTAAACTTCTTTATACTATCCCCTCGGCCAATTGCATAATATGCAAAGCCTTTTTCTTTCATTGTCTGAGGATCATATAGGTTTCTGCCATCAAAGATTACTGCTTCGGAGATTGATTTTTTAATTTCATCAAAATCGGGGGCTCTGAATTGTTTCCATTCTGTGCAGATCAGCAGCATATCGGCATTTTGTAAACAGGCCTCTTTGGTGCCCATTAGGTTCAGGTCTGAACGGTTACCATAAATTCTCTGGCTTTCTTCCATTGATTCGGGATCATAGGCATTGACTGATGCACCGGCGTTCCATAATGATTCCATTAATGTTCGGCTGGGGGCTTCTCTCATATCATCTGTGTTGGGTTTAAATGCTAATCCCCATAGAGCAATAGTTTTTCCTTTCAGGTTTTCTTTGCCATTATAATGCCTGGTAATTTTGTCAAACAGGACTTCTTTTTGACGATAGTTAACTGATTCAACGGCATTTAATAATTCAGCATTGTAACCCTCTTCACTCGCGCTTCTGGCAAGCGCCTGGAGATCTTTAGGAAAACAGGAGCCACCATAACCACAACCAGGATATATAAATTGGTAACCAATTCTTGGATCTGAACCAATACCCAGGCGGACGTTTTCGATATCAGCCCCCAGACGTTCTGCCAGATTAGACATTTCATTCATAAAGCTGATTTTGGTAGCCAAGAGAGAATTCGCAGCATATTTGGTCAACTCCGCTGAACGGACATCCATGAAAATGATACGTTCATGATTTCGATTGAAAGGCGCATAAAGTTCACGAATAATTTTTTCAACTTCAATATTATCAGTCCCAATAATAATGCGATCAGGCTTCATGAAGTCGCCGACTGCAGATCCTTCTTTAAGAAATTCAGGATTAGAAACGAGATTAAATTGATGTTTACTGTCTCTATCAGAAAGCTTTTCTGTAAGTGCAGCAGCAACTTTATCACCCGTACCAACAGGGACGGTTGATTTATTAATGACTATTTGATCACCGTTCATATATTCACCAATGCTATTGACGACTGATATAACATATTGAAGGTCAGCTGAACCATCTTCATCGGGTGGAGTTCCTACTGCAATAAACTGAATATTTGCAAATCCCACCGCTTCTTTTATGTTCGTACTAAAAAGTAGTCGTCCTGATTCATAATTTTCTTTGACAATCGAATCAAGTCCTGGCTCATAAATCGGCATAATGCCATTTTTTAAACCTTCAATTTTTTGTTCATCCACATCAATACACATGACGTGGTGTCCGACTTCTGACAGGCACGCTCCAGTGACTAGACCAACATAGCCTGTACCAAATATTGTTACTTTCATAGTTTGCTCGATTTAAGTTGTTAAGCGTTAAGCGTTAAGCAGTTATTTTTTCATAAACTAATTTGTATCTTGCAACGCTTGTGGGCCAGTTTCGTTCTTCTACGTATTTTTTTCCTGCCTGATGGTAGTTTTTCCATTCATCTTTTTTTTCTGTTAGTGAGAGTACGGCTTGGGCTAATGCAGATGAATTGCCTGCGGGAAAGAGTTTGCCATTCTAGCCATCTTTTATGAGTTCTTTGTGCCCACCTAGATCTGATGCAACAACCAATCTGTTTTGGGCCATTGCTTCAAGTGGTTTCAATGGAGTCACTAGCTCGGTTAAACGCATGGGGTAAATGAAGATATCAACCAGATTATAATAAGCCTGAACTTTTTTATGAGGTACACGACCAGTAAATATTACCTTATCATTTAGTCCTAATTCATCAATTTTTTGTTTTAATTTTTATTCATCTGGACCGCCACCAACTAACAGTAATTTAACATTTTTTTGCTTAGCGAGAATTTTGGGCATTGCTGCAATTAAAAGGGGTAAACCTTCATAACTAAAGTTTAGAGTTTCACATTCCTCAAAAGAGGAAAAAAATTTAAAAGTTGACAAAAAAAAGGCGGTATCGTTGCTGCTCCTAATAAAATTGCTTTTGAAAAGAAAAAAGCAATTTTTATTAGGAGCGCCCTCTAGA